>JAPUKI010000047.1 GCA_027295745.1 Acidobacteriota bacterium | reverse complement strand
GGTGGGCCTGAAGAGTGAAGAAATCGAGCTGGACCTCCGTGATGAGGAAACCCAAGGCCTCCTGAAACCTAAACCACCAGGGGATTACCTTCATCAGTATGTGCTCATGCCCATGAAGCTTTAGTGTCTCGTCCCATTAATACCATAACGTTTGTGGCGAGTGCGACGGCGTCGAGTTCGCGAAGCGACGACGAGGTGATGTCTGTGACATCACCTCCTCCTCGCTCCTTGATCTCCCCTCCCAAGCCCCATCAGCAAACGTCATGGTATTCATGGGACGAGACACTAGCCCGCATTATGCATAAATTTTCTACTACAGTGCCGCAATCATCCAGCGTGCGCTGCGCACCGACTGCGTTGAGCTTCCTTGCGCTCCTCGGGGTGCTGCACGAGCACGCCTGCGGGGCGCTTGCGCCACTTCGCTACGAAAACCTATGCATAATGCGGGCCTAGATGCCTCCTTCGGGCAACTCCTTTACACATGAGACAAGTTGGGCTAAAAGGCTTCCTGAACACCCGCGCTAGTCCCTGGCTCATGCCGCCCCTACCCCGTTCTCATGCCACGCTCGCGGCACCCTTCTGGTGGCTTCCGGTGGGGTGGTTCCTCCACTGTGCGAAGAAAGAGCCATAGACCACAATATATAGGGTTTATATATTATTCATGCACAATATATTCTATAAAAGGCGGTCTTCAGCAGAGGCTATATGTTATAATTACAGCAGTCCAAAAGGGCGCAAAGAGTATGGCTGAAAAGGCAACCGTTCTCGAAGTCGAGAAGACTTACACCGCTGACAAAATCAAGGTGCTGGAGGGTCTGGAGGCTGTCCGAAAGCGCCCGGCCATGTACATTGGCTCCACGGGTGCTTCGGGACTCCACCATCTCGTTTATGAAGTCATCGATAACGCTGTGGATGAAGCGCTGGGTGGCTTTTGCAAGCATGTCGAGTTGACCATTCACATCGATAACTCAGTGACAGTAGCTGATGACGGCCGGGGCATTCCCGTCGATACGCACCCCGTGAAAGGGATACCGGCAGCAGAAGTGGTCATGACGGTGCTTCATGCGGGTGGGAAATTTGATCATGATTCCTACAAGGTCTCGGGTGGTTTGCATGGCGTGGGAGTGTCAGTGGTGAATGCCTTGTCGGAACGCTTGGACCTGGAGATTTGGCGTGACGGCGAGGTCTATTGCCAAAGTTACGAGTGCGGCATTCCAGTGACTCCTTTCCGGAAAACGGGCAAGACCATAAAGCGGGGAACGAAGGTCACTTTCAAGCCAGACCCTCAAGTGTTTGAAACGCTGGAGTTCAGCTTTGAGACATTGGCTCAGCGCATGCGAGAACTGGCTTTTCTCAACCGAGGATTGGTGATTGAAATTGAGGATTTGCGCTCCGACAAGAAACTGCGGTTTCAATATAAAGGCGGAATTGTCGATTTCGTTCAGCACCTCAACAAGAACAAGAACGTCTTGCACAACAAGCCAGTTTACATCCAGGCTGAAAAAGACAATATCGAGGTTGAGGTGGCTCTCCAATACAACGATGGTTACAATGAAACCCTCTTCTCTTTCGCCAACACCATCAATACCATCGAAGGCGGCACCCACTTGGCAGGATTTAAAGCCGCCCTTACCCGGACCTTGAACGCCCATGCCTCGACTGGCAGCCTCGCCCGCGACCTCAAACGGAACCTCAGTGGTGATGATGTGCGGGAAGGTCTCATGGCCGTTATCAGCGTGAAGTTACCTCAGCCCCAGTTCGAAGGACAGACCAAAACTAAGTTAGGGAATAGCGAAGTCAAGGGGCTGGTGGAAGCCCTTTGTAATGAGAAGCTCAGTATCTTTCTGGAACAAAATCCCGCCGTGGCCAAGAAAATTGTAGGGAAGGCGGTAGAAGCTGCCCGTGCCCGCGACGCTGCCCGGAAAGCCCGCGATCTCACTCGCCGCAAAAGCGTTTTAGAAAACCTCTCTCTTCCCGGAAAGCTGGCAGATTGCCAGGAGAAAGACCCCCACTTTTCAGAGATCTTCCTGGTTGAGGGGGATTCCGCAGGCGGTTCGGCCAAAATGGGAAGGGATCGGAAATTTCAAGCCATTCTCCCCATCAAGGGAAAGATCCTGAACGTGGAAAAAGCCCGCTTTGACAAGATGCTGAGCAATGAAGAGATTGCCATCATGATCTCGGCAATTGGGACAGGTATTGGCGTTGAGGACTTTGATGTCTCCAAGCTGCGCTACCACAAAATCATCATTATGACGGATGCGGACGTGGATGGAAGTCACATTCGCACGCTGCTCCTCACCTTTTTCTATCGACAGATGACACAACTTGTTCAGGCTGGGAATGTGTTTATCGCCCAACCGCCCTTATATCGCATAAAGAAAGGTAAAAGCGAGAAGTATCTTCAGAGCGAAGATCAACTCAGAGAGTATTTGATGAATAAGGCCACGGAAGATCTGGTGGTCAGCATCTCCAAGACCGGTCAAGCCTACAGTAGAGACGAGCTCATCGAGAAGATGCATGCCTTGATCGCTTTCAGAGCGATCTACGAAAAGCTGTCAAGGAAATTGGGAAATGACAGCCTGGTGGGCGAAATGCTGGAGAAGATCTCAGCTCACAGCGGTTTTGACAATAGCGATGCCTTCTACCGGAACTATCTGGCGGAGCGCAAGAATCTGAAAATCTTGTTGGATACTTTGGGTAAGCAGGGCTATGAAGGTGAGATCACCTATGACGAAGAGCACAGCCTGTACCAGTTACAGGTCAGGCAGGGTCTTGGATCTCCCGTCACTATCCACTACGACTTGTTGTCCTCAGCGGAGTTCAAGCAACTTTTCAGCCTTTATCGAAAAGTCGAGGAGTTCCGAGGAGTTCCTTTGGTTATCCGCGAGAAGGACAAGGAAACGGTGATCAACAGCGAGGAGGAGTTGGTGGATTACATCGTTGCTGCCGGGAAAAAGAATCTCACTATTCAGCGCTACAAGGGACTGGGTGAAATGAACCCCCAGCAGCTTTGGGATACCACCATGAACCCAGACACTCGAACGCTGTTGCGGGCGAGGATCGAGGATGCCTTTGAAGCGGATAACATCTTCACCGTTCTGATGGGTGATCAGGTTGAACCTCGCCGGAGATTCATCGAGGAAAATGCCCTCAACGTAAAACATCTGGATGTCTAGCGGGTGTACAGGGAGGTCAAGATCGAGGCCGCACCAGCCCTTTGACCGCAGGCGTTGCTTAAGCAACGCCTGCGGTCAAAGGGCGCGGAGAACGAAGAGCTTGGCCTTTCTGGACACCCGCGCCAGCCTCCAACCTCACTTAACCCACAGGAGAAGTTAGCAGGAGAAGAAAATGCGGGAATACGGCGGACGTGAAATCCCTGTCAACATTGAAGAAGAGATGAAAACGTCCTATATGGCCTACGCCATGTCCGTGATCATCGGGCGTGCGCTTCCGGACGTTCGAGACGGATTGAAGCCCGTTCATCGGCGTGTTCTCTTTGCCATGCACGAGTTGAGAAATACACATGACAAGCCCTATAAGAAATCGGCCCGGGTAGTGGGCGATGTCATTGGAAAATATCATCCCCATAGTGATGCCGCCGCTTACGACACGATCGTGCGGATGGCTCAGTATTTCTCCATGCGGGAACCCTTGATAGATGGGCAGGGGAATTTTGGATCCGTCGATGGTGATTCTCCGGCAGCCATGCGTTACACGGAAATCCGCATGTCGCGAATTGCCGAAGAGCTACTGGCGGATATCGATCGGGAAACGGTCGAGTTTCAACCCAATTATGACGAATCGTTGACCGAGCCGCTGGTTTTACCCGCCAGGATCCCCAACCTCATCGTGAACGGAACCTCGGGCATTGCCGTTGGCATGGCCACCAATATTCCACCCCACAACCTGGGTGAGATCATCAATGCTGCTCTTCTGCTCATAGATCGTCCCGACGCTTCGGTCGCCGAACTCATGGAACTGGTCCCAGGACCAGACTTTCCCACTGGGGCATCTATCTACGGCCGAGAGGGCATCCGTCAGGCTTACAGGACAGGTCGGGGCATCATACAGCTTCGAGCCCACGCCTCTTTTGAGGAAATCAATGAAAACCGTGATGCAATCATCATTACCGAAATCCCCTACCAGGTGAATAAGGCCAAACTCGTGGAGAAAATTGCCCACCTGGTCCATGCCAAGAGACTGGAAGGCATCAGTGACCTTCGCGATGAATCAGATCGTGATGGGATGCGTGTGGTGATTGAACTCAAGAGAGGGGAGCAACCGCAGATAGTTCTGAACAACCTGTATAAGTTGACCCCTATGCAGTCTTCGTTCGGCATCATTATGTTAGCCCTGGTGGAGGGGCAGCCACAAGTGCTACGTTTGCCAGCGATCATTAACCTGTTTCTGGACCACCGTAAGCAGGTGGTCCGAAGCCGGACTGCCTATGACCTGAGAAAAGCGGAAAAACGAGCTCATATCCTGGAGGGTCTGAAGAAGGCCTTAGATCAGCTGGATGCAGTCATTTCCTTGATTCGAAAAGCTCAATCGCCGGCTCAGGCCAAGGAGGAACTCTCTGCCCGATTTGAATTCAGCGAAATCCAGGCCCAGGCCATTTTGGACATGAAGCTGCAACGCCTGACGGGGCTGGAGCAAGCCAAGATAGTTGAGGAGTACCAGGAGATACTCAAAAACATCGCCCAGTTGGAAACAGTTCTGGGCAGCGAGCAGGTCCTTAAGGAAGTGATCAAGGAAGAGTTGATTGAAATTCAGAAGAACTTCCAGAATCCACGCCGAACAGTGATTATTGACCAAGAGATTGAGCTGACGATCGAGGATTTGATTGTTGAAGAGCCTGCCGTTATTACAGCGACTCACAACGGCTACATCAAGAGGACAGCCTTACACATCTACAAGAGTCAACGAAGAGGAGGTAAGGGGCGCATCGGCATGTCCACCCGGACTGAAGAGGATCTCATCGATTACCTCTTCGTTGCTTCCACTCATAGCTATATCCTGTTCTTTACCGACAATGGGAAAGTGTATTGGCTCAAGGTGTACGAGATCCCGGATGTGGGGTCGGCTGGGAAGGGAAAACCAGTCGTGAACCTTATCGGTCTCGACCCGGGAGAAAAGATTGCTCATATGATCGCCGTCCAGGATTTCTCAGAACCAGGCTTTATAGCCATGGCTTCTCGAAAGGGTTACATCAAGAAAACCAGCTTAAGTGCCTTTTCCAGGCCTCGTGCTAACGGCATTATCGCTTGCGCTGTGGCAGAAGGAGACGAGTTGCTGGCTGTTGCACGAACAGATGGGGACAACGATATTCACCTTTGTTCCCGCAGTGGAAAGGCGATTCGCTTTTCAGAAAAGGAAGTTCGAAATATGGGACGCGTGGCTCGAGGGGTTAAAGGGATGGCCTTAAAAAAAGGAGATGTCCTTGTGAGCATGGATATTCTTCGCGACAACTCGGAGGACATTCTTGCCGTAACCCAAAACGGTTTCGGTAAGCGTACCCCGGTCAGCGCATACCGTCGCCAGGGGCGTGGCGGCCAGGGAGTCATTAACATTAAGACGACAAAGCGGAATGGCCCAGTGGTTTCCGCCTTTGCCGTGAAAGATGACTCCGAGGTTATTATCATCACTGCAAAGGGGAAAATCATTCGACTGGAGGCCGCTCGCATTCGCCAGACCGTTTCCCGTGGGGCTCAGGGGGTCAAGCTCATAAACCTTGGGGATGGGGACGAGGTTGCTGCCATGACGCGGGTGCCACAGGAGGAGGAAAAAGAGCTCAATGAATAGTGGACTCCGATGGATTCTCCCGATTCCCTTCCTGCTCTTTGCGGGAGCCGTCTGGCTCTTTGTGGAGATGGAAAACGAAACTCGAGTACAAGTGCTTCGCGCCCAAAAGCAATGGCGTGAAGAGCACTACATGGAGGCCATCGAGATCTATGAATCCGTCTATGAAAATTACCCTAAGAGCCGGTATGCAGACGCTGCTCTGTGGGAGATTGGCACCATCTACTATGTCAACTTTTATAATGTTGATCGTGCCCTTCTTTACTACCGGAAACTGGTGAACCAATACCCCGACAGCTTGTTAGCTGCTGAAGCCTATCTGAGGCTCGCAGAGATTCATGAAGTGGAGTTGACGGATTTGCCTCAGGCCATTGATTACTGGAGCCAGATCCTGACCCGGGAAGTCCCACGGGAGCTTCGCCGACAAGTCTACTTTAAGATGGGAAATGCTTACTTTAAACTAAACCAATTCGAGGAGGCTTCTCAAAAGTTCCAGCTGCTGATGGAGGACGGAAGTAACGATCAACTGGCCGAGCGAGCACGTGCCCAGGCCGGGACCATCTTGCAGATCCAAAGCCAGTTTGAAAAGTCAGTGGATTACTTCAATAAGGTCTTAGAGGGGCCCGAGTGTGCCGATTGCCGGCGTACAGCTCGGCTTGGACTGATTGAAAGTTATGAGTTTTTGGGTGAGTTGTCAAAGGCCATTGAAGTAGCCAAAACAATGCCGGCTTCGGAATATCCCACCAAAGAGAAGGAGGATTTGCTCAAACGATTGGAGAACAAGGCAAGATATTACTAGCCGGACACCCGCCGTCAGAATCCCGGAATGTAACCTTCAATCTCATTTGTAACGAAGTTGCTCCAACAAGGCGTCTAGCCACTTTCTCGGGGCAGGCGCCGCCGTACGGGCGCATGACTGCGTCATCCCAGCCCGGGGCAGTCCTTGACAGACTCAGAAGGCATCTTTTATAGTTCCAGCTGGCTTTTGAGCATGAAATTCCAGGTAAGGAGCGTCAAAGTAAATGGCTGAAGTTTTTGTCCAGGATGGTGAATCACTAGAGAGCGCGCTACGCAGGTTTAAGAGAAAGGTACAGCAGGAGGACATCATCAGGGATGCCAAGAGGCATTCATTTCACCTGAAACCTGGAGAAAAGCGGCGGTTGAAACAGGCGCTCGCCAGAAAACGTGCTCGGAAAAAACGCAGGTCATTTCCTCGCCGAGTGACCTAATCCTCTTCTGGCGCGGAGGTCCAGGAAGGCCAAGCTCTTCGTTCTCCGCGCCCTTCGGTCCTCGACGTAACATATGTTACGCCTGCGGTCGAAGGGCTTGTGCGGCCTCGATCTTGACCTCCCTGAACACCCGCTAGCAGAACCCCGGACCCAAGCCTTCAAAAGTAAAACCTGGCTCATTTGTAAAGAAGTTGCTCGACCAAGGCACCTAGAAGGAGTCGCCCTTTTAGCCCGGGTTGACGCATCTGACAGCCTTAAAGTGACCCAGGAAATCAACCTTCTCAATCCTGTCCACTTCAAGACCGGTCTGCTCCATTAACTCTTGAAGCTCTAGGCCAGTGTGAAAGCCCAGTCGGTAAAACAATGGGGAGAAGAGTTTCTCCAGAAAGGCGATGGCGGGCACTTCACACTGAAAGTGATCGAGGAAGACCAACTTGCCTTGCGGGCGGCAGACTCGCTTCATCTCCAGAATGACCTTGACGGGGTCAGGAACCGTGGAAATGAAGTAGGCAGCGAGGATTCGGTCGAAGCTGTTATCCGGGAACTCCAGCTGCAGGGCATCCATTTTAAAGAGCTGGACGTTAAAAATGCCCAGGGAGCCAAGCCGCTTACGGGTTTGGTTGAGCATTTTTTGGGAAACATCGATAGCAGTGATTTCGATGTTCCTGGGCAGCAGAGGAACGGAAAGACCCGTTCCCACCCCTACTTCTAGAAGCTGAGCTCCGGGAAAAAGGTCAAGAACCTGGGGAGCCCGCTCCCTCCCATTATCGAAGACCTTGAGGCCGTAAATCAGGTCGTAAAAAGAGGAGAATCGATTATAGAGCTTCTCGACATGCTCAACGCTCACGGAGGCCTCCTCGTGCGGATGGAAAGGCATAATTTTAGCACCTTTGCCTCATACTCCAAAGCGATGAATAGAAAATGAAACGGAGCGAGGATCTGGGCGTAATAGTTAGGAAGTATATAAACTTGTTCACAGCGAGCATCTAAAAACGGGCAGGGGTGTCTATGCAATGTCAACGGATCGTGTTGTTGCCAGTCGTGCTGTTGTTGGCCGTGTTTGTGTCCTGTTCAAGCAGTGAGGATTCTCCCGCAGGGAATAACCCGGGCAGAGGTGGAGAAAGGCGAGGGCCTGGGGGCGGCCGGCCGGAGAGGCAGTCAGTCAGTATCAGAGCTTACCTGGCAAAGAAAGAGCCCATTTCCACCTATATTGTCTCCAACACAACGCTGGAAGCGATTCGGAAAATAACAGTCCAAGCGAGACTCAATGCCATTGTTGAAGAGATCTTGGTGGAGGAGGGACCCACTGTTCGAGAAGGGGACACCCTCCTTCGTCTGGAGGATCAGGAGGTGAGAAACGAATATGAGCAGGCCAGCATAGCTGTCGATCAGGCCAGGCTGGGGAATCAGCAGGCGGAGGTTAAAGCGCAGCTCTCTGTTGCGAACTACGAAAGAACACGAAACCTTTTCCAACAGGAATTGATCAGCCAACAGGATTTTGATCAGGTCTCTCTGATAAATCGCACCGACGAGCTGGCTTTAGAGACAGCCAAGGAGCAATTTGAGGCTGCTCAAGCTCGCTTGAGGGCGTCCACGATCCAGCTGGAATACGCCGAGATTCACTCACCCATCAGTGGTGTTATCACAGAACGGCTGATTGAGGTGGGCGACCGGGTCAACGGCAATCAGGAAGTCTTCAGTGTGGAGGAGTTTCCTCCCCTGTGGGCAAGAATTTTTGTGCCCGAAAAAGATTGGCCTCAGCTCAAAATCGCGCAGAAGGCTCAAGTCAGCTTAGAAACCTTCCCCGAGCAGGACTTTGAGGCATCCATCAAGATGATCAACCCGACCATTGATGCCACATCCGGGACAGTCAAAGTCACACTTGAGATGACACAGACCGAGCGACTGCGACCGGGCATGTTTGGAACGGTTTACATCGCCACCGAGACGCGTCCCGACGCAATTGTGATTCCCAAAAAGGCGATTTTACGTGAGCGGGACGAAGACCGTGCCTTTGTGGTGAGGGCCGATGGTTCAGTCGAAAAGCGTGATGTTGTCATCGGTTTCAGTGACGAAGACAGGGTCGAAATCCTGGAAGGGATCCAGGAGGGGGAAGCTGTCGTTACGGTCGGCTATGAGGGCTTGTCCGACGGCTATGCCGTCAATATTATGTCCTGGGAGGGAGCACCGCCAGAGGATGGCCCCTATGTTTCTGCTGCTCCCGAGCGAACCTCTTCTCCCGCAGGAAGTGATGGTCCCACAGGAACCCCTAGCGCCCAAGGCAGAGACCGGCCGCCCAGGCAGCAGATGGGTGGAGGGCCGCCGACTGGCGGTGGCCCTGGCGGCCAGCGAGGAATGCCTCCGGAAATGGTCGAAAGAATGATGGATCAGTTAATGAATAACCCTGAGATCAAAAAGGAATACGAAGCGCGGCTAGCCAAGGATCCCGAACTCGCCACCGACTTTGAAAAGCAAAGATCCTTTGCTCAGGAAATGATGCAGCAATATCGGGGCAGTCGTGGGCGGCCATGAAGATTGTCGGGTTTTCTATTCGTCGCCCGGTTACGGTGACGATGCTGTTTGTGGCCATCGCCGTTTTCGGCGGCGTTTCTTATGGCAGGTTGGCCCTCAATCTCTTACCTGATATCTCCTATCCCACCCTCACCATTCGCACCCACTATGAAGGCGCCGCTCCAGCGGAAGTCGAGAATCTGATTACCAAGACAGTCGAGAATGCTGTCAGTGTGGTTACCGATGTCGTTCGTGTCAGTTCGGTCTCAAAGCCAGAGGTTTCTGACGTCATTCTCGAATTCAGCTGGAGAACCAATATGGATTTTGCTGCGCTGGATGTCCGGGAAAAACTGGATGTCTTGCAGCTGCCTCTAAACGCCGATAAACCCCTTCTTCTGCGTTACGATCCTTCAACTGACCCGATTATGAGGGTCAGCGTGGCGGGTTCCTCTGACCTGGCGGCGATTCGATATCTCTGTGAGGAATTCGTGAAGTCCGATCTGGAAAGCATTGACGGTGTGGCCGCTGTCCGAGTTTCAGGGGGACTCGAAGAGGAGATTCAGGTCGAGCTGGACGAGCAGCGCCTCGCTTCACTGGGAATTTCCATCCGGGACGTCAGTTCTCGGCTAGCCCAGGAAAACATCAACATGACGGGAGGTACGCTCCAGGAGGGCGAGAGCAAGTATCTCGTTCGAACTCTCAACGAATTTCAAGACGTCGATGAAATCAACGAAGTGATTGTGGCGCAAAGAAACGGCATCCCGGTCCGTCTCGGGGACATCGGCTCTGTTTCCCTGGGCTTTAAGGAACGCAAGGTAATCACTCGCATTAACGGAGAGGAAAGCGTTGAAATTGCCGTCTTCAAGGCGGCCGATTCCAACACGGTGACAACCGCAGCTCTGGTTCGAAGTCGGCTGGAAGCTCTCGAAGAGGAATACAGCGGGAAGAAGGATCCACTGGATTTCGAAGTGGTGTTTGACCAATCACGATTTATTGAAAGCGCCATTGATGAAGTTCTGAACACCGCTATGATCGGCGGTATTTTGGCGATTATTGTCCTGTTTCTCTTTCTGCGAAGCCTGAAGAGCACCCTGATCATCGCGCTGGCGATACCTCTTTCGATTGTGGCCACCTTCTTTCTCATGTACGGGGCCAACATTTCCCTCAATATCATGTCCCTCAGTGGACTGGCACTGGGTATCGGGATGCTGGTGGATAACTCCATTGTTGTGCTCGAGTCCATCTCTCGTTATCGGGCCAAGGGGTACGGTCCCCGCGAAGCAGCTGAGCTTGGAGCCAGTGAGGTCGGGCACCCGGTGGTAGCCAGCACCATGACCACCATCTGCGTTTTTGCACCGATCGTATTTGTGGAGGGAATCGCCGGGCAGTTGTTTGCCGACCAGGCCTTGACGGTGACTTTCTCCATGGTGGCCTCTCTTGTGGTCGCCATTATGCTCATTCCCATGCTGGCCAGCCGGGGCCAGAGTGGTGAGGAAGGGAGCCGGGCGGCAAAGCCGGAGAAAAAAGCAAAACAGTTTTTTCTGATCCGCCCCTATTCCTGGTTTCTGGGGCTGGCTCTGCGGCACCGGCTGGTTTCCTTGGGCCTGGCCTTGGGGTTGTTTGCTGGGGCGCTCAGTCTGATGACGGGGAGGGGATCAGAACTCATCCCTGACGTCAGCCAGGGCGAGTTCTTCCTGGATCTCCAACTCCCTCCCGGGGTTCCGGTTGAACAGACAGCCCGACGCTTCGAGGAAGTAGAGGCGATCATCCAGAATCAGCCGGGAGTTCAGAGGTATTACACGATCGTGGGATCGGGCAATCAAACGGGAGCTTCGGCAGTAGAGGAGAGGGAGCACATCGGGCAGA
The DNA here is from genome assembly GCA_027295745.1 of Acidobacteriota bacterium. Lineage (GTDB taxonomy): Bacteria > Acidobacteriota > UBA6911 > RPQK01 > JADFOI01 > JADFOI01. The sequence continues at coordinate 305 of JAPUKI010000047.1, read as the reverse complement.
TTCTGGTGACGCTGGATCCCGACATTCTTCGTGAAAGAGAGGACGAGGTTGTGGAAGGGTTGAGGGAGCGTCTTCGAGACCTCCCGGGCGTGGATTACAAGTTCTCCCGTCCTGCTCTCTTTAGCTTCAAAACACCCATAGAGGTGGTGATACAGGGATACAATCTGCAGGTCTTAAAAGTGAATGCCGAGCGAATCAAAGAGATGCTGGAAGGGGTCCCGGGGTTGAGAGATCTGAAGGCCAGCACGGCCGGCGGAAATCCTGAGGTCCAAATCCATTTTGACCGTCGAAGACTGGCCAACTAT
>JAPUKI010000046.1 GCA_027295745.1 Acidobacteriota bacterium | reverse complement strand
CTCAGTGCGTCAGAGCATAGATCACATAGTTAATGCCGAGTTTGTACGCCTCGTTGGATAGGCTTACCGGGAAAAAAGACTCGTCTGACCATTCCCAGTAGTCACCGATGTCGTTGTTGAAGTTGACGATGGCCTGGAGGTCCCCCGTCTCGTTAAACATCCCGTAGAACTCGGCGGGTCGGCCGTAGTCACGCGGAGCGACCATGTCCAGTGTTTCAATTTCGTAGAAACATTGGAAAATGGAATGATCCACCGTAAGCCTTTTCATCTGCCGCTCGGGGAATACCTTTTTCATGGCTGCCTCAAAGAAGGCCCACTGATGCGGCCCGTCAAAGTCATCGAAGATGGCAAATCCTCCCCGCAGGAAATACTCGCGGAGATTTCTTGCCTCCCTTTCAGTGATTCCCCAGGTGCCGGGCTCACTGAAGTAGAGGAGCGGGTAGTCCATAATCCGAGGATCATCCAAGTCCACTATGACGTATGAAGCGGGGGTCGTCTGAATGCCGGTGACCTCGGAGAGGATTTTCAGGAAATTCCGCTCTGCTCTGGGATAGTCGTGGGCCCAACCCATTCTAAAGAAATAGCCATTCTCGGTGAATCTGACCCGGGCAAACTGGAAATAAGAAGGATCATCGGCAGGGAGAGTCTGGTCACGTACGGGAGAGGCGACAGTCGAGGTCAGGGCCAAGATAGCGCCGAAGATCCAAACCCATGTTCCTCTCCTTCGGCTGCTGTCCGGCATAACGACTTCCTCAGCCGCAATTGTACCTCAAACCCGGTGTATCTATTCGACCGAATACGGATTATCGGGAAAGGTGCGGCTTATGGTCAGATTTCCAACTGTTCACCAACCCTCGAAGTCACGCCAGCACGACCTCGGGTACTCCTTACCGCAGCAATTCCAGGTCTCGCACAGCACCTTTGTCGGCGCTGGTGGTCAGCAAAGCGTAGAACTTGAGGGCGGGGGTGACCTGTCGGTCACGGGATTCTGGCTTCCAGGCTTTGGCGCCCTTGGCCTCCATTTTCTGGCGTCGCTGGGCCAGGTCCTCGTCGCTGATGGCGAGGGTCAAGGTGCGGTTGGGGATATCAATTTCGATGGAATCGCCCTCCTCGATGAGGCCGATGGCCCCTTGGGAAGCGGCCTCCGGGGAAACGTGGCCGATACAGAGCCCTGAGGTGCCGCCCGAGAAGCGGCCGTCGGTGACCAGAGCACAGACCTTGTCGAGTCCCTTGGATTTCAGATAACTGGTCGGATAGAGCATCTCCTGCATACCCGGCCCGCCTTTGGGACCCTCGTAGCGGATGATAATCACATCGCCTTTTGCCACCTTGTCGCCCAGGATGGCGTCGACTGCGTCTTCTTGACTCTCGAAAATCCGCGCCGAGCCCTTGAACTTCAAAAGCGACTCGTCGACACCGGAGGTTTTCACGATGCAGCCGTCAGGGGCCAGGTTGCCGTAGAGTACGGCCAGGCCACCGTCCTGGCTGTAGGCGTGTTCGCGGTCACGGATACAGCCGGTCGCGCGGTCCAGATCGAGCGACTCCCACTGCTCACTCTGAGAGAAGGCTTGCTGGGTCGGGCGTCCGCCCGGTCCGGCCAGGTAAAGCTTATGGGCTGCTCCGTTGGACCCGTTGTGCCCGTTGCCCACATCCCATTTCTCGAGTGCTTCCCCCATCGTGGGGCTGTGCACGGTGGACACCTGGCGATGGATCAACTCTGCACGGTCCAGCTCGCCCAGCAGGGCCGGCATGCCGCCCGCGCGGTGGACATCCTCCATGTGAAAGAGGGGAGATGATGGTGCGACCTTGCACAGGTTCGGCACACGCCGCGACAGCTCGTCGATGTCCTTCATGAAGAAGGGCACATGGGCCTCCTGAGCCGCGGCCAGCAAGTGCAGGACGGTATTGGTCGAGCCTCCCATGGCGATATCCAGGGTCATGGCGTTTTGAAAGGCCTCGAAGGTGGCGATGGAGCGGGGCAGGACGCTCTCGTCCTCATCCTTGTAATAAGCCTTGGTGATTTCCACGATGCGCCGGCCCGCCTGGAGAAACAGGTCTTTTCGGGCTGCGTGGGTGGCCAGCAGCGTACCGTTGCCCGGCAACCCTAAACCCAGGGCTTCCACCAGGCAGTTCATGGAATTGGCCGTGAACATGCCGGAGCAGGATCCACAGGTGGGACAGGCATTCTGCTCGTAAACCTGGCTTTCCTCGTCGCTCACATTGGGGTTGGCCGCCGCAATCATCGAGTCGACCAGGTCCAGCTTGACCTGTTTGCCGTTGACCTCGGCCCGGCCGGCCTCCATCGGGCCGCCCGATACGAAAATGGCAGGAATATTCAGGCGCAGGGCCGCCATCAGCATCCCTGGAGTGATTTTGTCGCAATTGGAAATACAGACCAAGGCATCAGCGCAGTGGGCGTTGACCATGTATTCGACAGCGTCGGCAATGAGTTCCCGTGAGGGCAGGCTGTAAAGCATGCCCGAGTGACCCATGGCGATGCCGTCGTCGATGGCGATGGTGTCAAACTCACGGCCGATTCCTCCAGCCTCCCCAATGGCCCCAGCCACCAACTGGCCCATGTCTTTTAAGTGCACATGACCCGGGACAAACTGGGTGAAGGAATTGGCAATGGCGATGAACGGCTTGCCGAAGTCCTCATCCTTGACACCGGTGGCGCGCCACAAGGCGCGTGCGCCGGCCATATTGCGCCCGGAAATCGTCGTTGCGGATCGATATCGCGGCATGGTGGCCCTCTCTGGCTATTTCTATTCTTTTTATTCTAGTAAGCTATCTTAATTCTATCAGAGTTTAAGACCGGTGAGAACAGCTCTCTCAATTGGTCCCGCGCCCGGCCACGCCTTTAGTGTCGGCGGAAATCTCCCTGGCCGGCTCCTGAGGACGTAAGTCGCGCGTAGCCTTGCCCGCCCGCCACATCTCGGAATTGCCGATTTCGCCCAACTCCTTGGAGAGCTGCTCCTGGTAATCGGGCGCGCCGCAGGCATCCAGCACCCGGGCCGTCTCCTGGCCCGAAGCCACCCGCTCGTAGAGCGTGTGGAACACTGGCAGGACGGCTTCCTTGAACTTTGGCTTCCAGTCGAGCGCTCCCCGCTGTGCCGTGGCCGAGCAGTTGGAGTACATCCAATCCATGCCGTTTTCGCCGACCAGCTTGATGAGGCTTTCGGTGAGTTCCTCGACTGTCTCGTTGAAGGCTTCACTGGGGCTGTGGCCCTTTTCGCGCAGCACCTCGTATTGTGCCTCCATGATGCCGGCCAAGGCACCCATCAGGACCCCACGCTCGCCGGTCAGGTCGCTGTGGACCTCGCGTTCGAAAGTGGTGGGGAACAAATATCCTGAGCCAATCCCGATGCCTATGGCTTTGGTCCGCTCCTCGGCTCGTCCCGTGAAATCCTGCTGAACCGCAAAGCTCGAATTGATGCCCGCGCCCGACAGGAAATTGCGCCGCACCGACGTGCCTGAGCCTTTGGGGGCCACCATGATCACGTCCACGTTCTCAGGAGGCACCACCTCGGTCTGGTCCTTGAAGACGATGGAAAAACCGTGAGAGAAATAGAGCGCATCACCCTCATTCAGAGATTGTTTAATGGTTGGCCAGATCGCTTTCTGGGCCGCGTCGGACACCAGCATTTGCACGATAGTACCCTTCTGGGCCGCCTCCTCGATGTCAAAGAGGGTCTGTCCCGGCTCCCAGCCGTCGCCAACCGCCCGGTCCCAGTCCTTCTGGAACCGCTTCGCCTGGCCGACAATCACGTTGAAACCGTTATCCTGCATGTTGAGCGACTGCGCGGGTCCCTGCACGCCGTAGCCAATCACGGCAATGGTCTCGTCCTTCAGAACCTGGCGAGCCTTATCCAGGGAAAATTCTTTCCGTGTGATGACCGTCTCGACAACTCCACCAAAATCTACCTCAGCCATGGTTTACTCCTCTGTTTAGTGGTTAACTGACTGCCGCTGCAGTCTTTCCTCCAAGGCCCTGTAAGTGACCACAAATCCACGCCCCTGTCAAGATGTACGACGTACCCAATACAGGGGCTTGTCCCTTGGTCACCTGGCCAAAGCGAGCTTCGCCCACCTTCCAGGTTTTGAACTTGGGAAAGAGGATTTTCCTTTTTCGCAGCGAGGGTATTGTGGGAGGATAAAGAGGTCAAGGTATCGCCAAAATGGTAAAACACCCTCCTGAGAAAGCCATAATTTTTGTCCCTGGCAATTATGGTAGTGCCCTGAAAAAGAAGACAACGGGTGAGCGGGTCTGGCTGACGGTATCAGAAGGCCTGTGGGGATCCTCCACTCTTGCGCTGGATCAAGATGGGCTGGAGATCTCCGGAGCGATGGAGTTGATCGAGGATGGGATACTCCGGAAAGTCCGTGTTGTTCCACTTCTGTATGGAGTGGATGTCTACGGTTCACTTCTTGAGAAACTGGAAAACCGGTTTAAGGGAAAAGCACAGATCATTCCCTTTTCCTATGACTGGAGACAAGACAACTTCAAGGCCATCACGGAACTGGGCCAGCTGGTAGACAAATTACTCGATAGCGGAACCCGTTCTCTCTCGATCCTTGCTCACAGCATGGGAGGACTCATTGCCACCTATTACTTAAGGTATGGAAAGCAAACGCCAGAAATAACGCCTGAATTGCCAAATGAAAACTGGAATGGTGCCCAAAAAATCGATCGGGTGATTCTGGCGGGAGTGCCCTTTAGAGGAGCGATGAGTCGTTTTCAGCACATGCAGACGGGTACAAGATTTGGTCTCAATAGAACCCTTTTGACAGCCCAGGCCATCTCCTCCCTTCCAGCCACCTATCAACTGCTGCCCTTCTTCGAGAATTCAAAAATCCTATCCAAGGCCTTGAAACCGATTCCGAATGTGATTTTTGATCCCCACTACTGGATTCAACATGGATGGGGCCTCATGAATGCCCAGGAGATCAGGCCACAAGCTCTTGAAAATCGTAAAAACTTCACCATACGAGAATTGGAACGAGCAGAGCGGTTTCTCCAATTGATCAACCTGCCATCCCGCCAAGCGGAGAGGATGCCCACCAAGCTGTTGCATATCTGCGGGAAGGGGCGGCCTACCCTGGGCAAGGCTATCTTGATGAGGGATCATGAGGAAAATTCGGGTCGCCTGGTATTTGATGAGAAAGGCCTGCGGCAGTCTATCCCGGACCTGTCGGCTGACCTTCTCCTTGAAGAGGGTGACGGAAGCCTCACCCTTGAATCGACCTCTTTACCTCAGGCCCTCGAAGAGAAATTTCAAGAAGTGTCATTTACAGAAACGAAAACCGGGCACTCGGATATCCTGAAGGACCGGGAAGTTCAACAGCAGGTCTTCGCCTTTCTGGATGACTAGGAAGAAGGAGGAAAGATCGGTCACGATCTGTTTTTTTGATTGAAGGGATCAAGGCAAATCGCTAACCTTAGTACTCCTTTTCATAAATCCGGTAACGTTTGCGATGAGACCAGAAGGGGATGAGACCAGAAGAGAAGGGGATGAGACCAGAAGGGACAGACATGGATAGTGGTAAGAAGCAGCGTGCATACTGGAGAAAGAACTTAACCTACCTGGCGATTCTTCTGGGCATCTGGGCCCTGGTGTCGTTCGGCTTCAGTATTTTGTTCGTCGACGAGCTGGACAAGATCTCTCTGGGCGGCTTTCGGCTCGGCTTCTGGTTCGCGCAGCAGGGGTCGATTTATGTCTTCGTCGTGCTGATCTTCATCTACGTCGCCTTGATGAATCGTCTGGACCGTCGTTACGACGTCGACGATCGGGACGGAAGCGAATCATGAGTGTTCAGGCCTGGACCTTTGTCATGGTGGGAGTGTCGTTTGCGCTGTATATCGGTGTGGCGTTCATGTCCAGAGCCACCTCCACCAAGGAGTTCTATATTGCCGGAGCCCGTGTCTCACCAGTCGTCAATGGGATGGCCACTGCGGCCGACTGGATGTCGGCAGCGTCCTTCATCTCGATGGCTGGGCTCATCTCCTTCATGGGCCGCGACGGCTCCGTCTACCTGCTGGGCTGGACAGGCGGATACGTCTTGTTGGCTCTGCTGTTGGCCCCCTACCTGAGGAAATTCGGCAAGTATACGGTGCCGGATTTTGTAGGAGACCGTTACTATTCTCAGCTAGCTCGCGTGGTGGCCGTGATCTGTGCCATCTTCGTGTCCTTCACCTATATCTCGGGTCAAATGCGCGGCGTCGGCATCGTCTTTTCACGCTTTCTGGACGTGGGAATCAATACCGGTGTGCTCATCGGCATGGGGATTGTCCTTTTCTACGCAGTGCTGGGTGGGATGCGGGGGATCACCTATACCCAGGTGGCCCAGTACTGTGTCCTGATCTTCGCTTATCTGGTGCCCGCCATCTTTATTTCGCTGTTGATGACCGATCACCTGATACCCCAGATCGGTTTCGGCGCCACTGTAAACGATGGATCGGGCCAGTATCTGCTGGAGAAGCTCAACAGCTTGAGTCAAGAGCTGGGGTTCGCCGTCTAC
>JAPUKI010000045.1 GCA_027295745.1 Acidobacteriota bacterium | reverse complement strand
TCGAAAGCTTCCAGTGGCTTGCGACGAAGCTCCACAGCAGACAGATCTACAGAGCGCTCTACAACTTGTGCGCTTCCCTCACTTAAATCATCCACACTGGTCGCTCCCACCTGCATGGTCACAATCCATGGATGCTCTGAGCGGATCTGCACCTCTGCGTTGAGCCTATTCCTGAACATCTGACGAATGAAGATGAAGGTGTCTGCTTCTTTTCGGTAGCCGATACAATCGGTCACTAATCCTCTAGTGATGACCGCCGCCAATTTAGGGGCCAAATCAATGTTCTGGTAAATATGTGCCATGAGCAAAAGATAGGGCTGGTCTTCAGTGAGGATCTGGCTGAGGGCGCTGCAATAAACATCCGGATCATAGTCTGCTAACTTCTGGTCCTCGACCAGCAAAACAGACTCGACCTTCTGACTGGCAATCTGTTCAGCCAGAGGCTGGATCTTATGGCCAAGCAGTAGAGCATGGAGTGAGAAACCGGCCTCCTCAGCCATCCTCTGGCCAAGAGTCAGGCTCTCCAGTGATGGAACACGAATCTCACCATTTCCATGATCGATCAAGACGTAGATTTTCACAGCACCTTGGCCTCTTTTCGCAGCTTCTCCACCAACACCTCAACCACTTCATCAGGAGTCCCTTGCAGGATTTCGGCCTTCTTCTCGGCTTCGGGAAAATAGACCTTGAGCACCTCTATTTCGGGGAGAGAGCTCAGGTCTATATTGAGCTCGCTCAATTCGATGTTTCGGAGTTCCTTTTTCTTAGCCTGCATAATGCCTTTCAAAGAGGCATAGCGGATCTGGGAGATTCCCGCCTGAATGGTCAACACTGCCGGCATGGGCAGTTCCACCCACTGGAACCAGCCGCTCTCCATCTCTCGCAGCGCTTTGACTTTCTTGTGAGCGGGGTCAACCCTGATCTCCATCACGATAGTGGCGTGAGGAAGCCCCAGGAGTTCGGCCAATAGAACACCGGTCTGCGCATAGCTCCAATCGTCCGATTGTGTCCCCGTCAAAATCAGGTCATATTCCTCCTGCTTGAGGACTTCGGCCAAAACCGTGGCAGCCGCGTGTGGAGAAGTGAGTTTTCCCTCCTCGTCCTTGACCAAAATCCCACGATCGGCCCCCATGGCCAAGCCTTTCCTTATGGATTTCTGGGCCCTTTGCGGACCCAGTGTGAGGATGATCACCTCTCCACCGTGTTTCTCCCGGAGTCTAAGGGACTCTTCCAGCGCGTACTCGTCACACTCACTGATCTCGAAGGTGAGATCAGAATCCCGGATCCCAGTACCCTGAGCATTGATTTCGTAGCGCGTGTCTCGAGTGGGGACTTCTTTCAAACAGGTAACAAGCTTCATTTCTTAAAAAGGTTTTCAAAGGCATCTCGTGCATCCTGCGGCTTTTGTGATCCGGATGTGGTGATCTTTTCTACTGTGATGCGGGCTTGGAAGTACTGGCAGTCATTTTTGACATTCTTGCGGGGAATCCTTTCAGGAATCGGCTGGGAGCACTCAAAGCGGCGGGCCGGATCAAAATAGACGCAGTTTTTGCAAGTGTACAGGTCGGCACTGCACTTTGGACATTGGCTAGAGGGCTCAATATCGCTGTAACTCTGGGAGAGTTGGAGGCCACAGATGGCACATCGCCTGACCTCATGAAAACCAGGCATACGAGGTGACCGCGGTCCCTCGCGTGAGGGTTTCGGTTGCGAACGCCGGTTTTCCTCCCGACTGCCGGGACCGTCCTGATACCCTCGCTGCCGATACTTTTGAGCCATGTTTTCCTCCTGCCTGGCAGACTTTTGCCTTCGCTGCTAAAAGAGGTTGAACCGTGAGAAGAGGAAAGCGCGTTCTCTTTTTATGATGGTCGGTAATGCGGAGCAGCTATTATTGAAGCTGTGCGCACGCCGCTTTGACCCCGGCGATGTCAATGGCATCCCGTCCCGAATCGATGTGGCGAATGATACCCTCTTTGTCAATGACGAAAGTGGTCCTGCGAGAGAGTCCTCTCTCTTCGTCCAGGACTCCGTACAGGCTGCTCACCTCTCTCTTAAAGTCACTCAACATTGTGAATTCTACGCCCATCTCTTCAGCAAACTTCTTCTGAGTAGGCCGAGCATCAACACTCACTGCCAGGATTTCCGTATCTTCCGCTTCAAAATAGTCGATATCAGACTGATATCGTTGTAGCTCGGTCGTTCAGCCTCTGGTAAAAGCAAGAACATAAAAGGCGAGTGCCACATTCTTTTGGCCGGAGAAAGCACTCAGGCTTACCGTCTCGCCGTTTTGATCTTGCAATTCGAAGTCGGGCGCCTTGTCTCCGACTTTCAAGCTGGTCGACTGGGACCAGGCAAATGGGGTAAGTAAAAGAGTTGAAAAGAGCACGGTTAGAATTTTCATGAGCGTCATTTTAGCCAGAAATCCTGCAGGTTTCAATAGGCAAGCACCGGAAGGGCGGATGATTTATCCGCTGCCGTGGAGGGCTTGTGAATAGTCTGCGACCGATTTCGCCATGAGATGTTCTCATGCTATGGTAATCCTTCACGACACCGTCATGAAAATCTATACCGGGAGGGGAGACCAGGGCCAAACCTCACTTTTCAGCGGCGAACGGGTGGGGAAAGACTTGCCCCGGGTGGCCGCCTACGGCACCCTCGACGAATTGAATTCCGTGTTGGGAAGTGCCCTCTCTTTTTCTCAAAATAAAAAGGTCAGGAAGATTCTCTTATCCCTTCAGCATAAGCTTTTCGAAGCGGGAGCCGATCTCGCCACCACTTCCAGTCAGAAACGTCGGATCGATCGCATAGAGGAGACCGACTGGCGCCAACTGGAGGCCATCATCGATGATCTTCAGGGCGACATCCCCTCCCTGAAGGAGTTTATTCTACCGGGCGGATCTTCTGGTGCAGCTCTGATCCACCTGGGTCGGGTGATCTGCCGACGAGCTGAACGCGAATTGGTAGCTCTGATGAAGCTTGATCAGGATGTGAACTCTGAACTGCTGGTCTATCTGAACCGATTGTCCGATCTTCTGTTTGTAATGGCCCGATATGAGAACATTCTTGAAGGAGGCAAGGAGGAAATCTGGCAAAAGGAGGACTGAAAGCAACGGAGAGCTGCTCGACCTGTCGCGGCTCAGGATGGCTGGTGAAGACCAAGGACTCACTGGAGGCAGTGGTGCCGTGTCCGGACTGCCGCCCCCAAGAAGGGCTGAAAAAACTCTTCGAGAGGGCCGCCATCCCGCCCCGATACTTTGATCGGGGTTTTGAAGAATACTCCTGGCACAACAAGCTGCAGGAAAGAGCCCAACTGCGTGCCATCGAATACGTCAATGCTTTTCCCGATGTCCCTCGTGGCCTTTTGTTTTCCGGACCGTGTGGGGTGGGGAAAACGCACCTCTCCGTGGCCATTCTCAAGACGTTGATTCAGGAAAAGAACGTCCACGCCCGATTTGTGGACGAGGCAGAACTGCTGAGACGGCTTCAATATTCCTACGGCCCCAATTCTCCAGAAACTGAACGGGAGGTCATGCTCCCGCTCTCAGAGGTGCCTCTGCTGGTCTGGGACGACTTAGGCACGGGAAGACCGACTGAATGGGTTCGTGAAACCATTCGAACGGTGATTAATCACCGCTACACCTATAACAAACAGACCATCCTTTCCACCAACTGGCCGTTGAAACCTCAGAAAAGCAGATTGCCGAAGTCGAGGGTCGCCACAGAACCAGTGCAAAACACTCTGGTTGAGAGAATCGGTAAACGCCTGTTTTCTCGAATCATGGAGATGTGTGAAATCATCGAAATTGACGGTCCGGATGCCCGCACTGAGATTCACAAGGCTGGTCTTGACTTCGAGGAGAAAACCAGAGGAAGCCAACTCATCGCTCCCAAGGACCTACTGAGCTGCCCCAAGTGCCAGGCCAAGAAAATCGATCAACTCGATTCTTCCAGACCGCGCCAATCCGGTGAGGACCAGTTTATCGAGATCTCCTGCCGGTGTAAGAACTGCAGCGAACAGTTTCTGGCACGCTTCTTTCCCAAAACTGTTCAGGTGAACTATCCGGAAAATCCCTAGGGCAGAAATCCCAAATCCTAAATCCCAAATCCCAAACAAATCACAAATTCCAAATCTCAAATGGAGTTGACCCGTTTTCGTGGACACCTGATCCTTTAGGGAGAAAGGAGTACACGATGTCAAGAAACGGTCAAAGGTACCCACCTGAGTTTCGCCAGCAAATGGTGGAACTGGTGCGGTTGGGACGGAGTCCAGGATCATTGGCACGGGAGTTCGA
>JAPUKI010000044.1 GCA_027295745.1 Acidobacteriota bacterium | reverse complement strand
TCTGGATAAGGATTACATGAGTGTGCCGGAGGATCAGATTTCTGAGCTGGAGGTTATCCTCACCATTGTGGGCGGCAAGAGCGTTTATTCCCGTAACTAAAAGGGGTTAGGAAGCTACCAGAGACTAACCCCCCTCTCTTTTATTAGGCCTTGGTGATTTCTCTTGCCTTTGACCATCTAAAATTTAGAGAATCACCCTACACCCTTTAAAAGAGGCGAAGAAATCATGCTCGGCAAGACCATCAGCCATTACAAGGTTCTTGAGAAGATAGGCGGCGGAGGGATGGGTGTGGTCTACAAGGCGGAAGACACCCGCCTGGGACGCAATGTGGCCCTGAAGTTCCTGCCTGAGAAGTTCGCCCAAAATCGCCAGGCCCTGGAGCGGTTCCAGAGAGAAGCCAGAGCAGCCTCAGCACTGGATCATCCCCATATCTGCGCCATCGACGACATCGGTGAGCATGAAGGTCAACCCTTCATCGTCATGCAGTACCTGGAAGGCCAGACCCTCAAGCACCGTATTCAAGGCCGCTCCATGCCGACGGATGAAATCCTCGATCTGGGGATTCAGATCGCCGATGCGCTGGATGCGGCTCACTCCAAAGGTATCGTCCACAGAGACATTAAACCTGGCAACCTGTTCATCACCCAGCGAGGCGAGGCCAAGGTGCTGGACTTTGGACTGACCAAGCTGACCCAGGAGCAGACGGAAGTGGACTCCAAGATGCCCACGGCTCAGGTGTCGGACGAGGCTCTCACCAGTCCAGGGACGGCTCTTGGAACGGTGGCCTATATGTCGCCTGAGCAAGCCCTGGGAAAAGACCTGGACGCCCGTACCGATCTCTTCTCGCTAGGGGTAGTGCTTTATGAAATGGCTACCGGAAAACTCCCCTTTCAAGGAGACACTTCGGCTGCCCTTTTTGATGAGATTCTGCACAAGACTCCTCCATCACCCATGCGACTGCATCCGGAAGTGCCCGATCAACTAGAGAACATCATCAACAAGTCTCTGGAGAAGGACACCAAGATCCGTTGCCAGTCAGCCAGAGATTTGTTGGCTGATTTGAAGAGGTTGAAAAGAGATACGTCAGGGAAGTCCATCAGTGCAGCCGTACCCGCAGCGACTCCAGTTAAACGAAACTACTTGTGGCCTGCCATAGTCGGTGGGCCAGGACTCATTGTTGTGGTGCTGGCCTTGTTATGGCCTTTTTACACAGCACCACCAGTCGATGAGGCTATTGATTCCATTGCGGTGCTGCCCTTTGAGAACGTGACCAATGATTCGGACTGGGACTTCCTGAGTGACGGAATTTCCGAGGACCTTATCAACTCTCTTTCTCAAATGAACGATCTGAGGGTCATCTCCCGGGCTTCTTCCTTTCGTTATCGGGAACGGGATATCGATCCACAAGCCGTAGGTGATGAGCTGGGAGTACGGGCGCTGGTGACGGGAAGAGTTTTGGTGCGAGGTGACGACCTCTCGATCCGAGCCGAACTGATCGATGTCGAGGAGAACACTCAGTTGTGGGGAGGAGAGTTCAATGGAAAACTCAAAGAGATTCTGGGAATGCGGAAGAGCATCGCAGCGGAAATCTCCGACAAGTTGCGTCTTCGTCTCACGCCCGAAGAGGCAAACCAGATCACCAGGACTTCCACCAACAGCGACCAGGCTCACGCAGCCTATCTCAAGGGCAGATTCGAAGAAGCCAAGAACACCCCATTTGGTTATCGAAACGCGATTCAACACTTTGAGAACGCAATCGACAGAGATCCCAACTATGCTCGTGCCTACGCCGCATTGTCCCGATGCTACCGCCTCCTTGCCATCCCTCTCCGTGTCATGTCTACAGAGGAAGCCATGCCCAAGGCAGAGGAAATGGCCATGAAGGCGCTAGAGTTGGACCACACACTCGCCGAAGCTCATGCAGTCCTAGGAGATATTCAACGTGTTTTCCACTGGAACCTGGAGGAAGCCGAAAAAGAATACAAGCTGGCCATGGAACTAGACCCGAGCTCCTACGGAGCACCCTTCGGTCATTCCTTTGTGATGTCGGCCTTGGGGCGCCATGATGAAGCCATTGTGGCAATCCAGCGTGCCCAGCAGCTTGACCCACTCAATCCCTTAGCCAGAACAGCGGCCGCATTACATTTCATTTGGGCACGTCGATACGATGAAGCCATCGAGCAGGCGCGTGCTGTGCAGCAGATATATCCGGACCTTCCCCTTGTGTATCAGAGGCTTGCCTTCACTTATGAGTTTATGGAGCTGTTCGATGAAGCGGCGGCAGCTTGGCAACAATGGCAAAGCCTTGTGGGAGTCAGCGAGGAAGAAGTCGCCGGAATTTCAGAGGCCGCGAGTTCAGGCATGGAAGCCTACTGGCGATGGATGCTGGACTATGCAAGAGCGAACGGGAATGTCTCAACGCTGATCGTTGCCTCCTACTATGCTCGACTTGGTGAGAAGGACCAGGCCTTTGAATGGTTGGAAAAGGCCTATGAAGAACGTGAGAGCAGCATGGTCCTTCTCAACGTTTATCCTAGTTTCGACCCCATCCGCAACGACCCTCGCTTCACTGACCTGCTGCTGCGCTTGAACCTGGAGCCTTAGCTCTCGAATCGGTACCTTCTAGCGATCGAGCTTCTTTTCCATGTAACGCTTGAGTCGGTGGTAGAAATAATCCGCTTCGTTGGCGAGGGTCTTCTGCCGTTCGGCGAGCTCCGTTAACGCTTCTTTTTTAGTCTGATCACTAAAAATGCTCATTTCCCCATTGGGCTCGACGATTCTGAGCAGCACTCCCTGGACCTCCGCTTCCAAAACCCGAATCTCTATGCCATCAGAGGAGAAAACAGTCTCTGCCTTCCTCTCCGTAAAATTGATCCATACCAGGATCCCAAGAACGATCAGGATGAGGACAATGATGAAGTAGAATATCTTCATAACTTTCCTCCGCA
>JAPUKI010000436.1 GCA_027295745.1 Acidobacteriota bacterium | reverse complement strand
TCCGGCAACTCCTTCTTGCCACCCTGGCTTGGTAGGATGACTCATTGATGAAAAGACTACTCATTGGTATCTCATCTTTGCTGGGCATCTTTCTCTTATACAGCTCGTGGAACTGGGACAGCTCGCCTCCCACGGTTCGATGGCTTGAGGCTCCCTCGACGGTAGGAATTGACACCAGGATCATCCTGGAACTCCAGGATGAGGGAAAGGGACTGCAATCCATTGAGGTGGCCTTGGTGAGTGGTGAGAATCGCCATATCGTGGTGTCCGAGACCTATGAAGCCCCCTTCTCCTGGCAGCAAGGGGTCACCCAGCGCTCAATCACTCTCTCGCCTGGCCCCTCGTTTGAAAAAGGTTCAGTTTCTGAAGGGACCTTTTGGCTAGAAGTGAGACTTCGCGATCAACCCAATCTTTGGCTGTGGAAGCACGAGTTTTCCGAACGGCGGTCCTTTGACCTGGACCTTACCCCACCTCAACTCCAGACACTTTCCAGCCAGCACTACATTCGTCAGGGGGGCTCAGAAGCAATCATCTATCGCGTTTCCGAGGATACGGTGGCCTCGGGAGTTCAAGTGGGAGAGCATGTTTTTGTTGGCTACCCGTTGCCGGAAAGGGGAAGAGGAGCCTATATCTGCCTTTTTGCGCTGGCCCACGATCAATCTCCTGAAACCACCATGGTGGTTTGGGCACAGGACGGGGCCGGTAATCGGAATGAGATCTCTTTTTGGAAAAGGGCGTTCCCGGTGCGTTTTCGAAGTCGGGACATCCAGTTGTCGGATTCGCTGATCAATGCAGTGGTGCCGGAGATTCTGGCCCACCAGACGGATATTGCCCAGGGAGAGAGTGTGATTGAAAGTTTCCTCGAGATCAATGGTCCTCTGCGAGAGCTGAACCATCGTCAGATTGAGGAACTCAGCCACCAATCCGTGGGACGTTTATTGTGGAGTGGGGCTTTCTTGCAATTGAGTAATTCCCAAGTCGAATCTGCTTTCGCAGACCGCCGCACCTACTATTACCAGGGCCAGAAGGTGGATCAGCAAACCCACCTCGGCTTTGATCTTGCCTCTGTTGCTCATGGAGCAGTGGAGTGCGCCAATGACGGGATTGTCCTCTTTGCCGGCTATCTCGGAATTTATGGCAATACTGTTATTGTAGATCACGGACTTGGGCTCCTTGCTCTGTACGGCCATCTCAGTCGCATTGAGGTCAAAGAGGGACAAGGGATCACAAAAGGTGCAATCTTGGGCCGCACGGGACAAACCGGTCTGGCCGCAGGAGACCATCTTCATTTCAGCATGATTTTACAGGGGGTCCAGGTTAATCCGCTGGAGTGGTGGGACGAACGCTGGCTTGACCAACATATTCTGGCCAAGCTGCCAAAAGACACTTTCGAGTAGCCCGCATTTCTCACACCAGGTCGTCGCGAAGCGGCGGAAGGGCCGGCCTGACAAGGCTCGCGACAAAGGCCCCCGCAAACGTACTCTTGAGTACGTTGAGGAGGCCGACCGAGCGAAACGCCGTCAGGTCGGATTATTGCGCCGATGCAGTAGAGCGGGTGTGAGAAGTGCGGGCTAAAGGAAGGGCACGGATTTATTTGACCCTATGCAAGAGACGGTGTCGCTTACTTTTAGCCAAGAAATCTTGATGCTGGCGGATCTCCTCTACGATTTCTTCTCTTACCTTGCCCAGCCCATCGAGGTCCAACTCGATCTACTCAAGCTCTGCTTGCAGAACGCGGATTCGTAGCTGGATGGGAAGAGCATCCTCCAAAGATAAGTGCTTTTGCTTCATGGATTGTCCTTAGGAGCATAATATCCTCTACGGTGGGTCACGTTCAACCTGGAGGATGTCACTCGGACCTTTATTTCTCGGAATTCACCATCACGCTTGGGGTTTGTTGAGACATAGCCAAGAGCATACTGATTTTTAATTCCTCGATTAATTCTCACAAATGCTTCTCGGAGTTCTCTCATATCCACCTTTGAATTGAAAAATAAGCCTCCTGTGCCTTCAGCAAATTTCTTGAGTTTTCCAAAATCCGAACGGAACCTGTCGCTTTGCACCCCAATTCCATAGACCACCACGTCTTCCTGCTGGGCAACCTCGAGGGCCTCGTCATCGTCCACCATGCTGTTCGTATCTGCTCCGTCCGACAGAATGACCATCACCTTTCTGCCCACTTCAGGACCCAGCAGCTCCCGTGCAGTGACCCAGATGGCGTCATAAAGCTTGGTCTGACCACCCGCTCTGATGTTCAGGATGGCACTTTCCAAGACCGAGTAGTCGAAAGTAAAGTCTTGGACCAGGTTGATCTCGCTATCAAACTGGACAACGGCGGCCAGATCCTTGTTTTTCCTCAGAGTCTGGCTCAGAAATTCGCTGGCAGCCCTCTGTTCGAATTCCAGCTTATCCTTGACACTTCCACTGGTGTCAAGCAAGAGGACGAGCGTCAGGGGTTGGGCGTTATCACCCGACTCATTGTTGAAAAAATCGATTGTTTGACTGACTCCGTCCTCGATCACTTCGAAGTCTTCTTGCCTGAGATCAGTGATGTAGTTGCCTCTGCGATCTCGAACCATGCACAAAACATTGACTACATCCACGGTGGTTCGAATCACAGGTGCGTCCTCGTTCCTGCTTTGAGGCCAGGCACTCAAGACACAAACTTCCAGGATAATAAGCCAGACAAGGACGGTTTTCCTCATTCTTCTTAGCTTACCTAAGAACCGCAAATCGGACAAACTACTCCACCACCACACATTTCTGAGTAGCCAGGTAGGTGTAAATGGCAGCCGTGATCAGGTAAAGGAAAGGGAACGCCGAGACTTCCAAGCCCGTCATGCTCACAGCCAGGTCGATCACGATGGCGGGAGTCAGACTGTAGAGGGCAATAGTGAAGTATTGTTGGAAAGGTAAACGAATACCGGAGCGCGCAGTCACCATCCATCCGATGGAACTCAAGATAAGCGCCCAGAGCGTTTTCACGAGGATGTTATAGAGCAAAATCAAAGAGAAAGCGGTTGGGAAATAGGCCCACTTCACAACTGCGGTGAAATCCTCCACTCTTTGAAAAGGCCAGTCCCTCCACAAATAAGTCTGGGTCTGACCCCGATAGCGAAAATAAAATTCCTCTTGAGTAAAGAGAAAGGCGGGTTCCTCGAGCTGTTGTGGATCCTGGTATGTTCCTGTGGTATCAAAGACAAAGGTAATCAATTGCTTTCCCGGGTATTTCTTCACCAGAGGCTGTTCGCTGTCAACTCTCAGCTGTCCGTCTATGACTTCCAGGGGAGGGAAGTTTTCTTGAGCCCAGAGCGATACTTCCAAAAATTCAGGGCCATAGTGCCAGGCATAAATCAGGGTCAGTACAGCAGCGAAATGTGTGACCAGGTAGAGAAGATAAAGGAATGTGTGGCGCAGCGGCTGTTCAAAAATGGTCCGATAGAAGGAAAAATCGGTGACCGCTGAATGAACCTGGCGGTAGAAACGCACAAGGAGAAGTAGCACTAAGTACTCACTTTCATAAATACGGTGACGTTTGTTGGGAGCGCGACGGAGCCCAGATCGAGGCGCGACGACGAGTCGATGTTGAGACATCGGCGAGGAGGAGCAACAAAGAGATGGGCCCGTCACGCCCCAACCCTTCGGGCGGATGGGGGTTGCGGGCGATCTCTTTGTCTCTCGTCGTCGTCGATGTCCCTGACATCGCCTCCTCCTCCCTTCGCGACCTCGCCTCGCAAGCCCCATCCGCAAACGTTACCGTATTTATGAAAGGGAGTACTGAGGGCCTCACTTTCATAAATACGGTGACGTTTGTTATGACCCGGCGTAATAAAGAAACCGGTTACAGTTTTCACAGGTCATAATCTTCTGGTTGGTCTTCACTTCGCTGAAATGCTGGGGGCGCAACTTCACATGACACGCTTGGCAGGACTGATCCTTCGCTTCGGCCAATGCCACACCATTGCGAACAGACGCGATTCTTTGAAATTGTTGGTTGAGTCCCTCAGGAATTTCTCGTTCCAGCTGCCTTCTGTGCTTCTGCAACTCCGCAATCTCACTTTCCGCCTGAGTGGCAGAGCGCTCTAATTTGCTTCGCTTTTCCGAGACTTCCTTTTCTTCCCTCTGGTATACCTCATTCGCCTGTCGAGCCAGTTCCTCTCGTTCCTCAATCGCCATCATTCCTTCAAGCATCTGGTCCTCTTTCTCCTCGATTTCCTTCCCTGTACCTTCTATCTCATGGAGCATAGCCTGATACTCTCTATTGGTCTTGACCTCCATCAATTGTCCCCTGAACTTGGACAGCCTGTCCCGCAGGGTTTCAACCTCTAGTTCCAGTTGGCGCTGCCGTTTCTGCTCTTCCTCTATGAGCTGGTGCTTCTCTTCGAGAGCCTGCCGGCTGTCTTCAAGAGTCCCAGTAAGCCTTCCAACCTCCTCTGGAATCTGTTTGGTGCGCTCCTCCAGTCCAACGATCTTGAGATTCAGCTCCTGAAAACGAATTAACCGCCCTAATTCCGAGTTCACAATCGATAGCCTCTTGTGGAGCTCATGGGCCCAGTAGGACTCGAACCTACGACCGTCTGATTATGAGTCAGATGCTCTAACCAACTGAGCTATGGGCCCACGAAAAAAGCAAGACACAAACTCTTCACACAGCGCACAAGAACAGAAGAGGAAGAGAACCAGGTGTCAAAAAAAAGGGGCGGTTTAACCGCCCCTTGGTATACTTCACAATCATTCCTTGCTGATGTTTTCAAGGAAAGTCTTGAGCCTCCGGGTGCGTGATGGGTGGCGCAATTTGCGAAGCGCCTTCGCTTCAATCTGGCGAATACGCTCTCGCGTGACAGAGAACCTTTGCCCGACCTCCTCCAATGTATGTTCGCTTCCATCGCCTATGCCAAACCGCATCCGAATGACTTGCTCTTCTCGATCTGTCAATGTCTGCAACACCGCCGCTGTCTGATCCTTGAGATTGATATTGATCACGGCTTCGGCGGGGGAAACAACGCCTTGGTCTTCGATGAAGTCACCCAGGTGACTGTCTTCTTCTTCTCCGATGGGAGTTTCCAGTGAAATCGGCTCCTGGGCTATCTTGAGAATCTTACGCACCTTGCCCACGGAAATGTCCATGTTCCGAGCAATTTCCTC
>JAPUKI010000435.1 GCA_027295745.1 Acidobacteriota bacterium | reverse complement strand
GATGATGAAAGTCAAACCTATCGTTGCAGCAACCGTTCTCTTAGCTTGTCTCCAGTTCTCATCCCCGGGCTGGGCGCAGGACGTGGCTGTTCCGGAATCGTATGTCACTCGCATGCGCAGGCAGGGGATTGTCCTGGAAATGAGCTTGAGAGAGGCAATCCGGCTGGCCCTGGCCAATAACCTGGAAATCGCTATTGAGAACTACAACGAAGATCTGAACCAGGAACAGATCATCAAAACACGTGGCTTCTACGATCCGACTGTCAATTTTTCAGTGGGTTGGACCTCTTCGGAAAGCCCGACCACCAGCAGTTTGCAGGCAGGTGGTGGAATTACCGTAAACAATTTCAAGCGCTTCTCTTTCGATAGTCGGCTCCAGCAGAATCTTGCGGGAGGGGGAATCCTGGATCTGAACTTCACCAACAGCCGAAACGAAACCAATAGCAGCTTCTCCTTCATTAACCCGCGCTTTAACTCCACCTTCAACTTGGCTTTTACTCAGCCTCTGTTGCGCGGTTTTAGGACGACCAACACCACACGGCAGATCCAGCTCTTCAATCTGGATAGCGAAATTACCGAGACACAATTCAAGCAGCAAGTGGCGGAAATCGTGCAGCAGGTCCAGAATCAGTACTGGGAACTGGTTTATGCCGTAGAGAGCAATGAAACCCAGCGCCGGTCAGTGGAATTGGCAACCATACAGTACGAGGACAACCGCAAGCGAGTTGAGATTGGCGTCATGGCACCCATTGAAATCACCTCTTCTCGGGCGGAGATAGCCCGCCGCGAACTGGCAATGACCCAGTCCGAGGTTCAGATCATTAACGCTCAGAATGCTCTCAAGCGACTTCTGGCACCTGATCCCGGAGCCAGTATCTGGAATGTTTCGGTGATACCCACCGACCAGCCCCAAGTGGAGGATGTGCAGATCTCGCTGCAAGAGTCCATCCGAACAGCCCTCGAAGCGCGACCTGAGTTGGAGCAGATTCAACTCCAAATGGAGAAAAACGAGATCGACCGGAGCTACTATCGAAAGGATGGAAAGCCCATCCTGAACCTGCGAGGCAGCTTCGGTTCAAATGGAGCTGCGGGTCTGGTGTTTGGAAGCATTCTCGAGGATACGGACGGTGATGGCATTCCAGATACCCCCACCGGGGAGCGAGGGCCCCAACCGGATGATCCCCGTTTTGGAAATTTCACGAAGACATGGACACAGGTATTCGGCTTTGATTTTATCGACTGGGGTATCTCCCTGGATGTCGAGATTCCGCTGCGCAACCGGTCCAATGAAGCGGATTTGGCCACGGTAATGATCCGTGAGCGACAGTTCCTGAGCAGGCTGAAGAACCAGGAGCAAATGATTATTGTAGAAGTCCGCAATGCTTATGAGAGCATTGCCACTCGCAAAAAGAGTTTAGAAACAGCTCGAGTGGCAAGCCAACTTTCCAGCGAGCAGTTAGACGGAGAAACCAAACGCTTTGAGGCGGGCCTTTCCACCAACTTCGAGGTCCTTCGCTTTCAGCGGGACCTGGCTGAAAGCCAGGTGAGCGAACTGAGGGCGATGGTGGATTACCAGTTGGCGGTGACCGCCCTGCGAAAAGCCCTGTTCACTATCGTTGGAGAAAGTGACATCATTCTGGCCAAGGCGCAGTGACTACTGAGGTTGACACTGGGTGCAGGAATCGGCCTTTCGCCAGCCTGAGGCTCCTTCCCCAGGAGAACCATAAACAACTGTTTCTAAAGTAGTTATATCGGTACGATTAGGTTACTGTGGCTAACCCTCCTGAAGAGTGGCACCTGTCGTGCTCTGCTGATATCATCTTGAAATTGAGTCGCTCAGCAGAAGTCATGTTAAAAAAAGACATTCCTGCTTCTCTCCTCCTCATTCTGTTCCTCAGCGGCTTTGGCCTGAGCAGCCATGTGGCTGCTCAGGCGAAGGAAACACCGCCAGGAGAGAGTCCCGCAACCACTTCAGACCAGCCGCAATTGGATCAGGAGGAAGAGAGCGGGATCAGCTTCAAGAGCTTCCACCGGGATCTGGGAAGAAACTTCTTGGGTTTGTTTTCTCGGGAGAGTGTGCTGCCCTTCTCGACGGGTGTCCTAGGTACAGGAGTCAGCCTTGAGCTGGACGATAACCTCCACGATTATTTTCGAAACGTTGATGATTTGGGTCAAGAGAGGAGAAGGTTCCCCGCACTGGGCGATGTTGGAGAGGTACTTGCCAACCGATGGTTCTTGTTGGCTGGCACCGGTAGTTTAATCCTGGCCGCTCACTCCACTTCGAATGACCGTTTTCAAGACATGACCTATGCATGGACACAGGGCTACGTACTCAACAACCTGCTGACTGAGGTTCTTAAACAGGGGGTGAGACGGCAAAGGCCCAATGGCCAGAACAGCCGGTCTTTTTCGTCGGGGCATGCCGCCAACGCCTTTACCTTTGCCACCATAATGAACCATTATTATGGACCCAAGGCGGGCATACCTGCATACAGTGTTGCTGGACTTGTTGCCGTGTCCCGAATGGAGAAGAACGTACACTACTTGAGCGATGTCGTCATGGGTGCCACACTGGGTTACATTGTGGGTCGCACGGTGTTGAGAGGCAGCGACAGGAGAAGACGCGTGAGCTGGATACCCATCACCCCGCCGGGAGGCGAGGGGGTGGGGTTGATGGTCTCAGCCCGGTTTTGAAGCAGCCTGGAGTCTGACCCTGAACCCGTAACCTCTAACCGTTGACCACTTCACCCAAGGTGTGAGCGGGCACCGCATCCTTCCCTTGAAGTGATTGTGGGATTGCAACTGCTCTGCTAAGATCCCAGTTAACTACTAACAAACCACAAAGGACCAAAGGAGGTCACGCTATGCCAACCTTCATCACGCTCCTACGGTGGACCGAACAAGGAGTTAAGAACATCAAGGACTCGCCCTCTCGGATCGATCAGGCCAGAGAGGCTTTGAAGGCAGTCGGAGGGGAGATGAAGGAGTTCTATCTCACCCTCGGCCCTTACGATGCAGTGGCCATCTGCGAAGCGCCAACCGGTAAGGCTTACGCACAGTTCGCTCTGTCGGTCGCTTC
>JAPUKI010000434.1 GCA_027295745.1 Acidobacteriota bacterium | reverse complement strand
AGTTACCGTATGGACACTGGCGACCGTTCTATAGTACAGGCATCGACTACCGGCTTCAGAGGAAAGGGACACTGACCATCGATATCGTAGATGGTGCAACCAACAAGTTGGCCTGGAGAGGTTCTGCCACCGACACCTTTGCTGAGGCCAAAGACGCACCGAAGAAGGCCGAGAAGGCCATCAAAAAAATGTTCAAGAAGTTTCCCAAATCCAGCTGATCAGTTCTCTCTGCTTGGATTAATGCGCAGGCCCAGAGCTGTCGAAAACTCCCGTGCCCTCTCGATGTTTGCGCTGCTACTGAACATGGCGATATCAAAGGAGAGTCGCCTGGTAAGATTCAACCCAATGCCCCCGGCGGGCTCGAGGCGGTCTCTCGTATACCTGCCACCAGCCCGAAACTCAAAGCGAGAAAGCCGATATTCTGAACCCACATGGAAAGTGAAGCCCTCGAATCCTTGCTGGAGGTCTCCCAGCACCGACCATTTCTCCTCATGATAGGCGACATTGCCCGCATATCTGACCGGAAGACTGACTTTGGTGGTTCCTGCAGGAGGTACAAGGGTCGACTCGACGAAGTCTGCCCCGAGCAGAATGTCGGCAAGCTCAAATCGTCTCAGTTTAAAGTCCGTCCAGTTGATCCTGTTGCCCACTCCATTGGCACCGAATCCTAACTCCCACTTGTCCTGAATGGCCGCAACTCCGAAATCCAGGGCAAATCCTGAACCATTTGTGGAGGTCAACTGATCAATGATCAGGGGACTTACCGTTGGAAAGGGTGTGATCAGTCCTGTAGCCTCCGTTTCAAGATTAAGGGTAAAGTCCACTTGATCGTAACGAAACCCGTTTAGAAAGTGGTAGTCGGCTGAGAAATAGAGTCCATTACGATCCGACCCACTCAAGGTAGCTTGACCTGGCAACGGAAATCTGCCCCGGTATCCGCCCGTGATCGACATGGCAAGCTGCCCGGTGCTGATATCCGTGAAAGGGAAGATTGTGTTTGCTGGAACATTCACATCAACGTCACTTTCCCAAATTGCAACCAAGCCAGGATCCACGTTGAAAGCAGTACCAAATGCGAAATAGGGTCCAACACCCACGAAGATCCCGTGAGAGGACTCAATGCCCGGCGTTGGTACCGTGAAAGTGTGTCCCCAGTCTGGTGCAATCAAACCTTCGAAGTCACCCTGTTCTGGAGGTGTAAATCCACGGTAGGTATTCAAGTCTAAAGCGAGTGTTGCATCCCTGAGATCCCCTAAGAAGTCAAACCCGAGCAGACCTTCTTCCCCGTCATCCCGACCGGCAGTAAGATGAAGCGGATTGCCTACGTAATCGATCAATCGGGACAGATCAAAATTCGGATCATTCACATCAAAAACGTCCAGGTTACTGAAAACTTGAATAAGACCCAGTGGAATGGGTATGGTGCTGTACTCGGCCTTTTCTGGAACCAGGTCAAAGACAGAATTGCCGGCACCGACGTTAGCCAGTCCGCCCAAAGAGATGTTACGAGGATCGGTACTGTAGTTCTGGGCAAGAAGAGCAAGGGAGCTCAAGTTCAGCACAATGGATAAGCCCAAGATTGTGAAAACACTCTTTGCAAGTTTTTGATTCATGATGGATTTCTCCTTATTTAGCCTCTTTGCACGAAAGGAAAGGTTCTAAAGGGTAAGTGTGACAAGGATTATTTCCCAAACCTCATTCATAGGTAGATAGCTGGTTCTTCCTCCAATCGCTAGACTAGCGGCAATCGAGAGGCCAGTCAGTGACCGGCATCACAAGAAATAAATGAGCGTGAGACCTCAATGGTGCAAGGCTGTCCCCATAACTCCCTATCGGGTAAAATGGGAGCCGGTGTTTCCAGTGAGAACCCTCATTCCAGCAGCCAGGAGGTTGTACCATGAGCTCGAGCAAGCCAAGCATTACCCTTTCTCCTAACGGACCGCTCATAGTGGCCAATCTCGAGAATCTTCAAAACTCCAGGGGCGAACAGATCGAAACTCAAGCAACTCTTGCGCTTTGCCGCTGTGGCGGCTCAAAGAACAAACCATTCTGTGATGGTACACACGCCAAGATCGGCTTTTCCGACGAGAAAGTGGAAGGGCGGGTGGAGGAGAGAAGGGACAACTACGTGGGAAAGGAGATCACCCTGCACGATAACCGTGGAATTTGCTCCCACGCCGGCCTGTGTAGCGACCAACTGACGTCGGTCTTTCGGCTGGAGCACGAGCCCTGGATTGACCCGGAGGCAGCCCAGGCGGCAGAAATCATTGAAGTCGTCAAGAGCTGTCCTTCCGGAGCCCTCAGCTATTCCATTCAGGAGGTGGAGCAGCCAGACCAGGATCGAGAACCTGCAATCACGGTATCAAAGAATGGTCCCTACCTGGCAACAGGTGGTCCTGAGCTGGTTGATGTCAGTTGGGGTGGGAGTGCCCCCAGGGAACATTTCACTCTTTGTCGCTGCGGGGCCTCCAAAAACAAACCTTTTTGCGATGGAGCACATTGGTCCATTCAGTTCCAGGATGACGAAAACTAGCTCGGGCTAAGGGCTGGCAATCTCTGATTCGGGATAACCGCTGACCCACTCGTACCACTCGGTGAAGTAACCATCAGCTACTGCAAGGTCTCGCTTGTCCCTACTCTCATTGAGGGCATTTCCGAACTCATCCCACAGTCCACCTGCATCATCGGCAAGTCGGAAGGGATTTTCGCCTGTTTGCTGATAAGACTTCTCTTCCTGACCTTCCTGCAGGCGAAATGCCACCACACCAAATTCCCCAATCTTCCGGAGTAGATAAGATTCATTATCGAAGTTGTATCGCAGCATCTGGTTCTGTTTCTCGAGAAGTTCCAATGGGAAAGCGATGGACTTGTCCCCCTGCAAGTTGGTTAGACCAAAAACAAGAGCGTTGCGGGCCAGGCGAGTGTCATCCATGTTGGCAACTGCCTGGAAGCCCTCTGGAATGTATTCGGCACCGATGAGATTGTTCTCTCCACGCCCATGCTCCCGTTCCTTGAATTTGGTGCTGGCGAACACCACGTCGGTGTCAGGAAAACGCTTGATCCAGTCTCCCCAGGTTTCCACAATGAGAGGAATCCGATCCATTCGAGAGGGA
>JAPUKI010000433.1 GCA_027295745.1 Acidobacteriota bacterium | reverse complement strand
GTCTCAGGTGCTTGCGTCATTGCGATTCGCGACGACCAGGGCAAGACACTTCCCCCTCATCAAAAAGGGGACCTTGTCATTCAAACCCCCTTTGGCATCAAAAGCTATTTCAAGAACCCCAAAGCTACCCAGGAGAGCTTTACCAGCGACGGTTGGTTTCGAACCGGTGATTTGGCCAAGATGGATTCCGCGGGTAATGTGCAAATCCTGGGACGCCGCAAGGAAGAAATCAACCGGGGCGGAGCCAAGTTCCTCCCCGAAAGTGTGGAAGCGGTGATCCTCCGTCATCCCGCAGTCTATAGGGCTGCCCTTGTGGGCATGCCCGATGAACGACTGGGTGAACGCGCCGTCTGCTTTGTGGTTCCAGTCCAGGGAAAAGCGCCCCCCACCCTGGAGGAGCTTTGTGCCCTGCTGGAACAAGATGGAACGGCCAAATTCAAATGGCCTGAGCGACTGGAGATCGTGGAGAGCCTTCCGCTGACCCCCACAGGAAAAATTCAACGAGCTGTTCTTCGGGCAAGCCGGGACTATTCGTGAGGGTGGCGCAAAATTCGGCTGACCTAGGTTTCTGGTGTAGGGGCGCACAGCCGTGCGCCCTATAACCCGTTGACAAACAGAGGCTTCTGGGCGCACGGCTGTGCGCCCCTACCTGCCTTAGTCAAGGTCAAGCTGACTTTTGCGATACCCTCACGCATAGTCCCGGCTAAAAGCCCGCATTTCTCACACCAGGTCTTCGCGAGCCACTCGTGGCGCGCGGCGGAAGGGCCGGAAAACAGAGCCGTGGGCTTTAGCCCACGGGCCCGCAGGCTAAAGCCTGCGGCTCCGACTGGCGCGTGACCCGCTTGCGGGTCGCGCAACGCAGTCAGGTCGGATCATTGCGTCGATGCAGTAGAGCGGGTGTGCGAAGTGCGGGCTAGAACACTTTCCTAGATTCCAGGTGGGTCTCAATCTCCTCTCGAGTTCGCCACACCGGGCGCAACTCCTTTCGTGCGAAAAGTTGAAGCTGGTCTCCCAGAAAGGGTGAATCCGGTTGTGAGGAATTTCCGTAGCTCATTAGTGCCCGAGCCCGAACCGGGCTGGAAAACTCTACAGCCATCACAAAGGAGTCTCCCGATGTGGCTCTCCTCAGGCCCTGGCCAATCCCCCCGAAACTGAGGGCTCGGAAGATACCCAGACTATCCGGGCCTCCGTTGGCGGGAAGATCCTGGTCAGCTATGCGCAGGCGATTGACTTTTCCCCACTCCACCCCCAGTGTTCCATAGTCTGATTGGACTCGATTTGCCGCAATTTCCAGCGCTTTGAGAGCAGCCTCCTGATCAGCCAGCCCCTTCGGGGTCTCCAATGCAGACTCCTCACTCCAGTTGAGGGCAAAAATCCCAGAGTCAGACTGAGAGCGATTGAGCTCCTGAAAAAAGGCTTCAAACAGCACCGCACCCCGGCTTTGGGCGTCGGTCTTGCGGTCCCAGGAAGTCAGAACTTGGGCGGCCTGGCGGACCAGATCACTGGTGCTCTGCTGGGCAGCCGCTAACAGGTCATCGAGGAGACGATCAGCCAATTCCACATGGGTCGAATGCTTATAGAGGATCAGCTCTTCGAAGGTGATGCTCTCATCTTCCATCAGCATATGGGCCGAATGCTGCGCCCGCAAGCGCATCCTTCGAGGTGCCATGTAAGGAGGGAACTGGCTGGCCTCCAGGACAGGCGGAAAGGTTGTGGTCCAAGGGGGATCATTGGCGTTTTGGAGCCAGCCGCTCTGGGGATCAACCACTTTCGGCAGTTCGTCGTAACTATGGGTTTCCCTCCAGAGGGTTTCCGAGGTGTCGCCGGGGACGATCCCCGACCAGTCCCAAGCTCCTGCCGGTCGCCGCGGGGTGATACCACCAAAGAAATGCATGATGTGGCCATCCCGGTCGGCATAGATCACCGTAAACAAGGGAATCTGCAAGCGCCTCAAGACAGCTTCGAATTCCTCGAGATTTCCCGCCCGCATCATATCCCAAGACTGGGCAAGCATGGCCGACTGATCGAGCCCAACGATCCTCAAGGCCAGGGCCTTGCCGTTCTTCTCGGCAATCACAGGACCGTGAACGGACTGCTTTAAGATGAGCTTCTCCTCCCTCAGGCTGCCGTCCTTCTGCTTGACCGTGAGAATCTCCTGGGTCGTTTCAAACTCCTGGACCCCACCGTTCCAGCGATAACCGCCTTCCGCAAGTGTGAGTTCGTAAAGGTCATCTCCGTCCTGGGCGTTGACGGTGTGGGTCCAGCCTAGAGAGTCGTTAAAGGCGATCCCTAAGACCGGGAAGCCGACCAGACTCGCTCCATAGGCGTCGATCCCGGGCCCAACCAGGTGTGCTTCATACCAGAGGTAAAGATCGAACCAGGGCAAATGGGGATTGGCCAGCAGCAAAGCGTTTCCGCTCTGGGACCTGGAGGGTCCTATGGCCCAGCCGTTGGATCCACCAGTGTTGCTGGAGAGTTGTGCAGACTGCCCAGGATTCCATTGCCGATCGACTGACTGAAGAAGCCCCGGGCTGGTGAGGAATGAAAAATGAATCACCCGCTGAGCGTGAGCCAGCACGTCCCTCCCGTTGACCGGTAGTATGATCCTCAATTCCTCCGAGAGTTGATCAGGATGCTCCTGGGCGTAAGCATTGATGCCCTGGGCAAAGGAATCCAGATATTGCTTCCATTCCCCACTCTGGGCGTCATACCAGTTCCTGGCTCGTTGGGGAATACCCATCATCCGGACCCAACGGTCTGTGGGCAGATAGGCCTGGCCCCAGTATTCGGCTCCCCGTCCCCGTGCCTGGCCATAAAGTCTCAAAATGAGATTGCCGTGACTTTTGGCCTGAGCCCAGCCCAGCGCGTAGAACAGATTTCTTTCCTGCACGGCATAGATGTGCGGCACTCCCCACGAATCCCAAAGAATTTCGGTTTGGTCCAGCTCTGAGGGCCGATCCATGGGAGAGTCACTGCATCCTGGGAGAAGAAAGATCAAACAGAGTAGGGCAGCAGAGAATCGGAATCTTGTTTGAAGTCTCATCGGTCTTATTGTTGTTCTTCTGGAGTGGAGAAGACAAGAGACACTCGTATAATTCCATTCCTTGACTCTCTGGAGTGGCCCTATTAGCATAGACCCCCTTATGAGCTAGAAGCCCGGATTATGTATTTCCTGGGCTAAAGGGAGCAGTTAACTATGAAAGTTGCTTGGATTACCTGTCCAAAATGTCACAAGCGGTTTTATGTTGAGCTTCTCATGCTCAAGGAAACTCATCCGCTTACAGGCACGAAGCCCTTTTGCCGCTGTTGCTGGTGCTTAGCTGAATTCACGGCTAAGGAAGCGGAGCGCGTCGAGGTGTGAGGCGCGCTGCCTGACGCCCACCCACCATCTATAAGGAGAAACTGTGGCGAAAGATTTGCGTCAGTTTTTGAAAGAGTACGAACGGGACCATCCCGAAGATGTGATCACGATTGAAAGGCCCATCAGTCTCAAGCATGAGATCGGAATTCTGGTCGATCTCCTGGATCGTGAGCGCAAGTTTCCCTTGCTGCGCATCAAAAACCCCATTTTGTGCAATGGCGAGCCGTCCGAATACGAAGTGATCATGAATGAGATCGGCTCACGAAGTAAGTTGGCCTATGCCATGAATTCCACCTGGGAAACCGTCTCCCACGACTGGCGTCGCCTGGCCATCGAAAACAAGCAAAAACCCGTCGTTATCGATCGAAGCGAGGCACCGGTGAAAGAGGAAGTCCTGAAGGGCGATGATGTGGATATGCAGCGTTACCCTGCCTATCAACCGTACCTTATGCTGCCCCATCCCTACGTTTCCCTGGCCCCCATGATCACCTATCACCCGGAAATCCATGTCGACAACATGGGGATCCATCGAGGTGAAATCCAGGGCAAGGACAAGATCGCCTTCCTGTTTTCTCCGGATAACCACAACTCCATGAATTTTTATAAACACGAACAGGAGCACAATAAGAACATGAAGTGCGCTGTGGTGGAGGGACTGCATCCGAACGTGCTGATGGCGTCGCAGACAAAGATGGGTTATCCGGAAAGCCATTTTGAGACCTGCGGTGGACTGTTGGGTGAACCGCTGCGATTGGTCGCCTCTGAGACCCTGGGTGATGATTTCATGGTGCCGGCTGATGCCGAGATCGTGATCGAGGGTGAGATTCTTGCCATGAAGCGCACCGCGGAGGGTCCTTACAGCGAGTACACCCGTCACATTGGAGCTCAGCGTTGGTGCCCCTACATGAAGATCAGTTGCATCACCCAGCGCAAGAATCCGCTGTGGTCCAATTACGCTATCGGGCGCAATCATGCCTTTCAGGGACTGGCGCGGGAGTTCAAGGTCTACGATATGGTCAAGCAGGTGGTTCCCCAGGTGACTAAGGTTTACCTGCTGCCCCATGCGGGAGGCTGTGACGGTCTAGGCTTTTGTTTTATCCAGATCAAGAAAACAGCCGAGGGCCAGGCCAAAACGGCCATACACGCCGCCCTGACCGCCAATTATGGAATCAAGCATGTCATCGTGGTCGACGATGACGTTGATATCTACGATGAACGAATGGTGTTTTGGGCTGTGGGGACGCGCGCGCAACCGGATAAGGATTGGGTCATTATCAAGGACGTGATGTGCAGCATCGTTGACCCGTCCATCGAGTACCATTGGGGCTCGAAGGCCGGAATCGACGCCACCCGGCCCGCTCCCCCCGAGCCCTTCCTGATCCCCACCATGTTCCCGGAAGAGGACATGAAGCGCATCAAACTTCACGACTTTATTCCCAAAGAACAGTTGGAAAAGATTCCCGATGCCTTTCGCAATATCGATCCCGAGAAGTGAGGAGTCAGGCTGCAGCACAACTCGAAGGGCTGGCGCGATTCTGCTCCTCTCGCTGGCCATCCCATGCGCAATCGGGGCGTCCACCGTGGAGCAGCAGTCTGCCCAGGCTCAGGATGAGCCCGCCGCGGTAACGCTGGACATTGGGATGGGGCAGGGTTCCCCGGGGGCTTCGGTGCTCATCCCAGCGACCTTGAAGATCTCAGACAATACAGAAGTGGGTGCCATCGGAATAGAGGTTGTGTTCCCCCACAACCTTGTGAGCTTTCTGGAGGTCAGGAAGGCCATAGGCGCCGATGCATCCAACGCCGAAGTGACTGCCACTGTCGAAAGCGTCGTAGAAGACCCGGAGAAATCTGTCGCCATTATCTCTGTAACCTCCGAGCCGGGAATGTGGATTCCGGGCTCAACCGTCGTGGAGCTGGTCTTCAAGGTCGAAGAAGACGCTCTGGTGCATGCGGTGGCGACCCTGGAGCCACGATTCCGGGCCACGACTGCGGGCGAGAGTCCCAGTCCCATTTTGCCAACAGCGGTCGACAGCGGGGTCATCTTCGTCGGCGAAACGACACTGATCTTCTCATGTCTTTTTTATATGCATTGATGTGAAACACTTAGGTTCAATTCGGGAGGTACTAAAATGTACAGAAGTTTTCTTGGCAGACAGAAACTCAACGTGTGGATGGGAATGATCCTGGGATTGGTCCTTTCGGCCTGGGGTGTCGAAGCTCAGCAGACATCGTTTCCACCAGAAATCCTGGCCTATCCCAACATTATTGTTTACAACGGACAGGTTCTGACCGTAGATGACGAGTTCAGCACCGCCCAGGCCTTTGCGGTTCGCGACGGGAAGTTTCTGGCCGTAGGTTCCAACCAGCGCATTCGCACCCTGGCGGGACCAGAGACGCGCCAGATTGACCTGAGAGGGAGATCGGCGGTTCCGGGTTTTATCGACACCCACAATCATTACCAGGGCTATGCCGAACAAGGTCGGATTGCCCGAGTGATTTTCCAGAACCGCGATCAATGGCTGGCGGAGATCAAGAAACTTGTGGATGCCGCACAGCCTGGGGAATGGGTCGTCCTCAGGTCCACCAGATCTCTCGAGCAACCCTTTGCAGAGTCTTCCTTTGGCATGACGCGGCATGACCTGGATCCGATCTCGCCCAATAATCCGGTCTTTGTCTGGACCAGCCCGCCCGGCAACGACGCACTGATCAACAGCTATGCCCTGCGTTTGGCCGACATGCCGGAGGATATCTCCGGTCTGGTGAAGGATCCCGAGACTGGAGAGCCAACCGGCTTTATCGACATGGAAGCTTATGGCCGCGTCTACTATGA
>JAPUKI010000432.1 GCA_027295745.1 Acidobacteriota bacterium | reverse complement strand
CTTCCTTGGTGAGTTCACGTACGGCTTCCAGTGTATTCGCATTGAATGCGTCGCCTTGCTGAGGACGTATGACAAAAAGAATGTTGTCATTTTTTGTGTAGATGTCTTCGACGGCATCAAAGGCGAGAAGATCCGGATTATCTTTGCCGAAAAACACTCGATAATTCTGAGACAGCCTTAAATGTTGGGCTCCAATACCCAATCCAGCTACCACTAAAAGGGTTGTGACCAAGACGAGCCAGCGATATCGAATCACCCACAGGATGTAATTCGTAACTAGATTCGAGCCGTTTTCCTTCATCACTCTACTCCTTCTTTCAGTGGTTTGGCATTCCTTGTTTCCGGCTTCATCTGTCCCTCCTTCTTGATGTTGGGTGGTTGTTACCTTTTCTGGGCCATAACAGAATGAACATTCCCGTCCCGTATATGTTAAAAAAAGCTATTTTATGGCTGCGATGGTGGCCTTGGGGCAGCGACGCGGCGAGCAGTCCGAGGGCAAGGGTACTGATAAGCCCTATGGTCCTGAGCTTCATAGTGGCCTCCTTTGGTGCCCCGATCCTATACCACATTCACTAAGTTTTCTGGAGGGATTTTCCTATACAAAGAATAACGGCTATCTTGGCGTAATTGTGCATCTTTCTGGGGTATTTAATCCCAGGACGCAATTAATCGACGCTTTAATCGCGTCTTACAAGAGCAGGTTTTATTTGATCACCTTGGTGGCCTGAATCAGGATCTCGGGCGGGATCGTCAGGCCGAGGCCGTTCGCCGTCTTCAAGTTAATGACTAGGTCGAACTTCGTGGGCTGCTCCACGGGAAGGTCAGCTGGCCTAGCACCCTTAACCGCTGAGTCAACTGGTTTTTTCCGGATGAAGGCTTTCCCGCCACCCGTGAAGGACGAGCCATATGTTCTAAGGTCGCCTTGAGTTCTTGTACCGATGGGATTGCTGCTCTGGGCTCCGGACCTTTCTTTTCACTTTGGCTTTGTGTTGAGGCCTTAGAGGTATCGGTCTGTTCTAACTTACGAGCTTTATCTGTTTCGCTGAGGCCGGCATTCTTTCTTCGCTTGGACGTCTCTTTCAATAGCTCCTTGGCAATGGGATCTTTTCCCTCTGGTACTGGCGCTTCTTCCACCAATGAGGACGACACCCCGTCTTCTGAAGACGGCTCAATCGGCTCGGGAGTTGACAGGGATACTTTCTCTCCAGCTGCTGAGTCTGCCAGATTTTGTTCTGGGGATGGCTTATTTTCAGGAGATGAATAATTAACGAAAGAGGAGACTACTTGCTGCCATACTGGGGAGACCTCTACCGTCTCTTCGGGTTCCTTCTGCCTCTCCTGAATAGAGGTCATTGGTGTACCAGCCTTTTCGGTGTAGGTCTTCTTCTCTTTCGCGGGATACTCCCTTCTCTATTTTTGTTTGAGATCTCTGCTCACCGCAGAGAGCAGCTTATCGGTGAAGGTGTCTTTCCTTCCTGTCGCGGAGGCCTTTCTGTCCGCTGAAGGAGTCTTGACCGCTGCCGAAGCATCGCTGATGGATGTCGCTGTCTGCTCCACCGCCTGGGACACCTCTGTTGATTCTTCGGATGCCTTTGGAGCCTCACTTCCCTGTTGAACGGGCGTCTTGGAGAGATCCTCTCGAAGCCACGTTAGAGATTCATTTCTCTGTTCGGTGCCGGTTTTGTCCGATGGGCTTCTCTGATCCTCCGCCGGGGGTGTGAGATCTGCTTCAAGATAAGGAACCTCGGCCGTCGCCGTAGGAGTCGTATCCTCATCAGCTTGGACCAACCCCTTCCCGAGCTTAGGACCGTTCTCGATTCCTTTATTCCCCAACACCACAACATGACTTTGCTGACTAGATTCGGTCGGTGCTTTCACTTCACGTCCAGGCACAGGGGGTTCCTTGGCCCGTGTGAAAGACGCCAAACTGGAGGTCAGTGACTCATAGGCCCTTGGATCAGACGGAACCACAATGGTTGCCTTCCGGACACTCTTTTGAGGCTCCTGCTGCTGGGGCATTATGGAAGATTGTGGCTCCACAGTAGGGGCATTCTGGGGCTGCTGCTCCTGGCCTCGCCTCTTTTGCCTTTGCAGATTCTCTATTTCCCACCTGTATTCCCGGACCACATTGCTTAGAACGTCTTTAAACTCTTCGGTCACGGTCCTCGCCTCTTATTTGCTACGGATGACGTGAGGGGTAATGAGTATAATCAACTCGGTACGATCGATTTCGTCCGACGTGCGCCCGAAAAAGCGACCGAATACCGGGATATCCATGAGAAAGGGTATCCCAAGCTTACTCCGGTTCACCCTCTCCGTGATAATTCCCCCGATGGCCAGGGTCTCCCCATCCTGGACCACCGCCGACGTTTCTGCATCACGGGTATCAAAAGAGGGGAAAGAGTCCTGTCCGACCACGACCTGAGCCCCTCTTTGACTCACTTCCACCTTGACCTGAAGATTGATGAGTCCCTGGGCGTTCACCTGCGGGATAATGGTCAAGATACTCCCGGTGTTCCGATACTGGATGGTTGTGCTGGAAGTGACTCCAGTGCTCACAGGAGACGTCACTGTCCCAGTGGCTATGGGCTCCTCCGACCCCACCTGGATTCTGGCAGGTTGGCCGTCCGTCGCAAGTATGGTGGGTGAAGAGAGGACCTTGATACGGGAATCCGCCCTGCGGGCGTTAAGAAAGGCCCGAATTGAATTGCCCGTACCAATTATCGCACTCCACCCTCCCGGCAAACCTGTCGGTATACCACTGATGAGCGAGACATGTTGATTAAAATTCCGCCCAAAAATCTCTGCGTCACCCCTAAGAATCTGATACTCGATGCCAAATTCTAGATCATCCTCCAGGGAAACCTCGGCAATCATGACGTCCATGAGGACCTGGCGCGGGACGATATCGATCTCCTTCAGGATGTTCCTGATGTTTTGAAACTCCTGGCCTGTACCAAAAATTATGAGTGAGTTGGTGGCCGGATCCGGCACGATCCGTACCTGCTCAGCGGCTCCTCCGGCCGTTCCCGCTGTGGGAGCAGCTCCTGCCCCCGCCCGAGGCGGAGCTTGAGTCGGGGCTACGGCATAAAGGCTCCCGCCAGTCTGCCCCGCCGGAATTGATCCGCCTGCAGGCGTCTGCTGCAGTCCCCCAGCAATCCGCTCGGCGTAGTCGCTGAGCGTCCTTCGCGGACCTCTCGGTCCAGTCGAAGCTTGGCCAAGGACCTGGTTCAAAATATCGGCCAGGTCCACCGCCTTCCCATTCTCCACCGGATAGACAAAGATCCTTCTCCCAGGGCCCTCTGCGTAGGTATCGATTCGGTCTAACCACCTCATCGCATAGGTCCAAGCCG
>JAPUKI010000431.1 GCA_027295745.1 Acidobacteriota bacterium | reverse complement strand
TCGGATTCTTCGGTCGCTCGCTTGATCAATTCCTCGTGGACGCGATGCAAAGGATTGCGGGTTTGAAAAGCCACGACATTATTACAGTGGAGCTCTTCCAGTCGCTGGCGGGTCTGCTGGGCGGTCAGGCGGATGTCCTGGAAGTCATAGTGTTTGGGAAGCTGTAGAATTTGCAGGCGACCTGAGATGTACAGCTTACCCCAGCGGTGCATTTCTGCGACTAAGGGGTGGCGCACATCCTGGGACTTGAAGACGCTTTCAGCGGCCTCGCGAAGATCCCACTCGTAGATCTCTTCGATGGTCATAACGGCCAGGAGCTCATTCTTGGCGTTACACAGGGTGATTTGCTGGTCCAGGCCGATGTCAGGAACAGGATCAACGGGCAAAGTGATGGGAATCGGAAAGATGTACCCATCCTTCAGGCGCATTTCAGCCAACACTCGCTGGTAGTCCTCTTCGCCCATGAAGGTCTCCAGAGGCGAGAAAGCACCGGTGGCCAACAGCTCCAGGTCGCAGACCGACCTCTCAGAAATGCGAACTGTAGGAAGATTACTGGCTTGAGCCTTGAGGTCGGGGAGTTCCTCGACCGGGGTCAAAAGATCGACCAGCTTGCCGCCATAGGGAGAGATGAGTTTACTCGTTTGTGTCTTCATATCTGTTTCAGTGGGATCACCCGGATCGGATCGGATCGATTACGGTTCGAGGTATGGTTAAAGCAGCACCTTTCCTATTTATGACTTAACGTTTCGTTCTTCACAGATTGCCTGAACTTGTCCACATAATAGTGCCAGGCATGTTCGACGGCCACGGTCCGCTTGAAAAGGTCGGACTCACTGGAAGTGTAAGGTATCGGTTCTCCGGCAGAGCGACTCCGGATCTGAGTGCGAGCTTCGAATTCCAGATAGATGGCTCGCAACACAGCTTGCTCCAAGGTGGTGCCCACTACCACCGTGCCGTGCCCGCGAAGCAAAACGCCATTTTGTCCCTGCAGAGTCCGAGCCAACGCCATCCCTTTTTCCGGGGTACTGATCAGGCCTACGGGCTGGAACACCGGGATAAAATTACCCAAGTTGGCCACGGGATTGGTGGTTGGGAATACCTTATTGTTATTGGATCGCTGCAAGGTGCTCAGAGCAACCGCATAGGGGGCATGAGTGTGGACGATGGCTTTCACTTCGGGAAACTCACGTTAAATGCAGGAGTGGATGAAAACTTCACGATAGAGGCCCTGGTCCTCCACCGCCTCCGGCGTAATCTCGATCTCCACCTCCTTGATATGGTCGACCGTCACTTCGTTGGGGGAGCGATGATCGGAAATTCGGAATTTCCCCTCTCCTTCCACGCGGACGCTCACATGCCCGAAAGGACCCACCAGCCCTTCCATGGCCAGGATCTTGTTGGCCACTACAAGCTTCTCTCGAACGTCCAGAGTCGAATAGTCCTGGGCAACAGCGCTCTTCATCTGCGTCAGCAACAACAGGCAAACCAGGCTTACCCACCAGCATCTGGAACTTGATTTTTTACCAGCTTCCATAGTCGAGACAGTATGCTACAACTGTCTCCCAATTTCCAATATCGGAATTTGAAAAGAGCCACTCGAAACCTGTTACCACTTCAAGACTGGAGACTCGAAACTCCGACTCCCTCCACGTCTTCCACAGCTTTTTCACAGAGCCCGTAAGAGAGAGATTAATACTTTTATACTTGCCAAGAGAGTATGGGTATCGGACAATCCTAAAACACCGAGGTTGCGTCCAGTATTTGCAGAAAGGAGCCCACATGTTTAGATCATCTTGGACAGGGGACCCACAAGGGCTTCCAGGATTCCCCGGGTGGTGGCGATACCGCCTCTTGCTCCCCCTTCTGCTGTTGCTGGTGACATCCGGATGCTCCATTCGTCGCTACGCCATCAACCGAATAGGCGACGCACTCGCCTCCGGCAGTTCAACTTACGCAAGCGACGAGGATATTGAATTGGTCGGGGAAGCTCTCCCCTTCGGGTTGAAGCTGATCGAAAGTTTGCTGGCCGAGTCACCGAAGCACAAGGGACTGTTGCTGGCGGCCTGTGAAGGCTTCACCGGTTATACCTGGGTGTACGTGCAGCAGGAGGGTGACAGGGTTGCCCAGGAAGACCTCCAGCGGGCCCGACAGATCCGTACCCGAGCCCGTAAACTCTACCTGCGCGCCCATCGCTACTGTCTTCGCAGACTGGAGGCCTCTTTCCAGGGCATCACCCAACAACTGGAGACAGCCTCCCAGGCGGCGCTCTCAGTGGTGAAGAAAGAAGATATACCGACGCTTTACTGGACCGCGGCTGCGCTGGGATTGGCCATTTCAGTCTCCAAGAACGATGCGGAGATGCTGGCCCGCCTCCCGGAGGTGGAGGCTTTACTGGAGCGGTCGCTGGCGTTGGATGAAAGCTGGGATGCGGGAACACTCCATGAATTTCAGATCACCCTGGCTGGAGCCAAACTTGGGGCCCCGGACATCCATCAGATCAAAAAACATTTTGACCGAGCCCTCCAGCTCTCGGGAGGAGCCCGTGCAGGGCTCTATGTTGCCTACGCTGAAGTGGTTTCCGTCAAGGAACAAAACCGCAGTGAATTCCGCTCACTGCTTGAGAGGGCACTGGCCATCGATCCTGCCCAATACAAGGAAGTCCAGCTGGTGAATCTGGCGGCCCAGCGGCGGGCACGGTGGTTGCTGGGGCGCATCGACG
>JAPUKI010000430.1 GCA_027295745.1 Acidobacteriota bacterium | reverse complement strand
ACGTTTGTTGGGAGCGCGACGGAGCCCAGATCGAGGCGCGACGACGAGTCGATGCAGGGACATCGGCGAGGAGAAGCAACAAGAAGATGGGCCCGTCCCGCCCCAACCCTTCGGGCGGATGGGGGTTGCGGGCGATCTCTTTGTCTCTCGTCGTCGTCGATGTTCCTGCATCGCCTCCTCCTCCTCCTCCCTTCGCGACCTCGCCTCGCAAGCCCCATCTGCAAACGTTACCGTATTTATAAAAGGGAGTACTGACCAATAGCCCGCAGCACAAACTTGGAATAAGCGATTCTTTTGTGCTTAAATGGTTTATGGTTGCGAAGCTACTTGACGTTGAGCCCGAAGCCCACCCGGCCAGCTTCTTCCCCCGGTCCATCAACTGGGCCTCCTTGCCAGTGGGCAGCGTGTTTTTTTGAAGTGTTTGGGGATTAATCCATGAAGCGAAAAGCAGTTTCTCTCCTTGAAAATGGTCAGGGAGGGATCCTGATTGTGGACGGGGGACAGGCCTTTCACCGGAAAATCGTCAATCTTTTGGCCGATACCGGGTATCGGGTGGAGGCCGCCACAAGCGGGGAGATGGTCCTCGAAGAGGTGCAGGAGAAATCCTATGACGTTCTGCTCCTCGACCTCAGGAGGTCCCGTTCGAAGGGACACAGACTCCTGAATCGGATCTTGAAGGCTCAACCTTGGATTTCTGTTGTCATGCTGGCCAAAGACAGCAGTGCCGAAGACCGCCGCGAAGCACTTCAGAGGGGAGCTTACCTCTTCCTCACTCAGCCCATCTCAGGAGAAACCCTTGACCTTGTATTGAGAAGCAGCGTTGAGCGAGCCCGTCTCCGGGCCGAGAACTCGGCGCTCAAAGAGAAAGTCGTCTTCGATGATCTCACCCAGGCTTATAACCGGCGCTATTTGGAGCTGTACCTGGATGAGGAGATAGAGCGCTCTAGACGCTACCGCCATCCCTTTTCCATCCTCTTTCTCGACCTGGATCACTTAAAGGAGATCAACGATCGATATGGGCATATCTATGGGAGCAAAGTTCTCCGGCTCGTGGCGATTCTCCTTCGGGAAAGGCTCCGGAAGAGCGACAAGATCTTCCGCTTTGGCGGAGACGAGTTTGTGGTGACCTTGCCGGAGACCGATTCACCGCGTGCTCTTCTGGTGGCACAACGGCTGAGTGGAACCCTTCGACGGCATCGCATCCCGGTTCGCCGGGGGATTCGGGCGATGATCACGGCCAGCTTCGGGATTGCCACCTATCCCTCCCATGGGACCTGTCAGGAGGACCTCATCCGCC
Source organism: Acidobacteriota bacterium (assembly GCA_027295745.1). Classification (GTDB taxonomy): domain Bacteria; phylum Acidobacteriota; class UBA6911; order RPQK01; family JADFOI01; genus JADFOI01. The sequence goes on along the minus strand of JAPUKI010000430.1, from coordinate 15,326 downwards.
ACGCCGACGAAGCCATGTACCAGGTGAAAGAAGCGGCCCGGAATCGGGGTCTGTCCCTGGATATACAGGAACAGGCTACTGAACTTGTACAATCTGATTGAGAACAGTACTCATGGATTATTGGTTTCAGTTCCTGTACTGACCTTCCAGTGGCCTTCGTGATATGACTCACGGCTTGAATCCTGGCCCTGGAGGGTGCCGTATTGTTTACCCCAAGCCTACTATTTCTCTTTCCTGCTCTGGATCCAGCCTTTCCTCGACTGGATGTTCATCAGGCCATCGCCTTGGGTCTGATTGTTGAATGCGTTGGGTATTCCAGTGCAGCACTGGGATATTGGAGAGAACGCCGCGTGGAGCTGGATGTGGCAAGGCCGATTCTCATGATCACACTGACAACAGCAGTCCTGGCGAGCTGGGTTGGCTTGGCCATTCCCGATAGATGGGTGCTCTTGATTTTTGGCCTCATCCTGTTCGGTCTTGCCTTTGTCTTCTTGAAATTTCATCGGGTGGATCACCCCGCCCCTCAGGATGTCCCTGTTGACTGGAGAGGAGTACGGCTCTTGAAGAGCGGGACCGCCAAGTTAAGAGACTGGTCGATGGAGCCGGTACACCATACGACTACAGTTTCAGGTTCGGAGTCTCTGACCTATCTGTCTCAGCTGTGGGTGGAGCCTTTGTCCCTCTAACCGGAGTAGGTTTGGGTGAGCACATCACCACCCTGCTTGCCGTTGGACACCGTTTTCCCTTACATTTGGGCACTGCGACCAGTGTCTTTGTGGTGGCCATAACTGTTCTGACTGCGGCACTCACACATGCTTTCTTTCTCTTCCAGGAGAACATTGGACGACTTTGGAATTTGGTCGCTGTTATGGTCCTGGCCGTCATGGTGGGAGGTCAGATTGCCCCCGGGTTGGCAAGAAAAGTTTCCGAGTCAGTTTTGAAAAGAGCCCTGGTTACCCTGTTTCTGTTGGTGGGGTTCATGATGGTCCTGCGGGCATTTTGAAGGGGTGTGAGAAATCCAGGCTAGGAGGGAGTACCGGCCTTGGAGGCCAGCTTCTTCTTTTTTTCCTTGGCAGCATAGAGCTCCGAATCAGCTGCTTCGATCAGTTCGTGAGGAGAATGCTCAGCTGTCATTTGAGCCAACCCAATCGAGATCGTAACAGAGGGGAGATCACGCCAGTCTGACCCCCCAGTTGCCTCCCTGACCGCCGTACGTAAGCGCTCGGCGATCTCCATTCCACGGCATGTATCGGCATCTGGTAGCAGTGCCACGAACTCGTCTCCTCCATAGCGTGCAATCATGTCACCCGGACGAACGTGCTCCATTAGAGTACGAGCAACCGTGTATAGCACGCGGTCACCGGCCAGATGTCCATAAGTATCGTTGAATGGCTTAAAGTTGTTGATATCAATCAGTAGTATGGAGAGGGCTTGACCACTCGCTTTACAGCGCTCCATCTGTCGAGGCAGCATGGTGTCGAGCCATCGACGATTATACAGTGTTGTCAAGGCATCCATGATCGAGTCTCGTCTGTATGTCGAAATGGTGGTGTTTCCCCTACGCATTCGCCGAGCGAGGACGGATAAAAAATTGTAGGCTACTTCGTGTGAAGTCCTGATAAGGGCCCACATGGCTGTCTCGTTGAGGGCCAGCAGACGACAATCCTCGTCAGCCACAACATGAGCTGAGGTGGGCTGGCCATCAATGACAGAGAGTTCGCCTACGATTTCACCTTCCTCCAGGAAAACCACTGGGTCCATCTTGAATTCAAGGTGAACGCGCAGACGACCGGAAAGGAGCAGATAGAGAAACTCATTGACTTCCCCGGCACGAATCAACACCTCACCCTGTTTGAGCTCCTTTACCGGGGAATCGCTGAGGATTGTCTGAACGGAATCAAGCTCAACACCCCTGAAGATCGACACGCCTTCCAATTCGTGCAGGTTCAGCTTATGCTTTTTACGACTCATTTCATTCCTAACGTATAAGGTAGCAAATTTACCTGCTGACCGGTGAGAGAGAGCCTTTACACCGATCGGGCTAGCACGTGAAGTGCAAGATGTGTTAGACATAGGAGAGGCGAACGATGATGAAAAAAGAGCAAGTAGACAGGAGATGGGGTGATGACTGAAAGCCAACGCCCACGAATCCTGATTGTCGAAAATGAGCCTCAGGCCAGTGAGATTCTCACCCGCTGGCTGGAGGCTGAGGGGCATGAGTGTGTCCTGGTAAGCGATGTCGATGAGGCCTGTCAACAACTCGAGCAGGATGGTTTCTCAGCTCTGTTGGCCGACATCGTGATAGCGGAAAAGTCTGGGATCGAACTTGTGGCCAAGGCAAAAGAACATGATCCTGACGTTGCCATAATCCTGGTTGCGCCATCAGAAGACCATCACAAGGTCATCAAGCTTTTAAAAATGGGTGCCTACGGGTCTGTCATGAAACCGCTGGATCAGGATGAAGTAACCATTACTGTTGCTCATGCTGTGGAGCGACGCCGGTTGCTTCTTGACAGTCGACAAACCCAGCAGCATGTGAAGGAAGAAATCCAAGCACGCATAGCGAGGATGGGTGAGAGAGAAGAGCACACTATCCTGAGACTGGTCTGGGCTGCAGAGTGTCGTGATGAGGCGACGGGTGATCATATCCGCCGAATCGGCTTGTACTCTGCCACACTGGCTGAGGCGCTGGGATGGGATCAGCAACAAGTGGACGATATCCGGCTTGCTGCGACCATGCACGATATTGGGAAGATCGGGATCGCCGACGGTATTCTGCTCAGGGCGGAGAGACTGACTTCTGAGGAGTTTGCGGTGCTCAGGAGACACACTGAGATGGGTGCTAGAATTCTGGCAGGTTCGGAGGTTCCCATGCTCCAGATGGCGAGAGATATTGCGCTGTGCCACCATGAAAGATGGGACGGCTCGGGATATTCTCAGGGACTGGCCGCAGAAGAGATCCCCGAGAGTGGACGTATTGTGGCCATTGTGGATGTCTACGACGCACTCTCACATCCCCGTGTCTACCGCCCGGCTCACCCCGAGGAAGAAGTCACCGCTATTATGGCCGACGGGAGAGACAAGCACTTCGACCCCAGGATTTTCGACTGTTTTCTCGAGGTGAAATCCAAATTCCAACACATTCGAAAAGAGGTCGTGCCAGAGGGCGTTCCTTCGTAGGGACACCAAGCTCTGCACCTTGATGTGTCCTGTCTTCCTGCTGCAAGGAGGCACTTCGCAAGGGTCGCCTCTGAAGGCTGCCGGAGTTTACCTTCTCAGGAGGGAGACCAGGAGCCGAACAATTCCCTTCAGACCCCGCCCTGTACGTTTAGCCAAATGCCAGAAGGCATCTCTTCTCCTGCCCGCGAGGGAAGGGAAGAAGCAACGGTACAGAAAACGAAGCTTGTTGTGCGGTCCTTTCTGAAGAGCCAGATAGACAGTGAGATGACCGTAAATGGGCTTGCCCCCGCGCAGGAGGCATTGAAGCATCCGCCTCTCCAAGAAAGTCAATTTCCTGGGTCTTAGACCTTCAATGATCGAATCCGGAATCGGAGTCGAGAGCATCTGCCTGGCAACCTGGAGGGGATAGTAGAGGGTGCGGGTCAGATTAAAGCGACGGGCTTCATCCAGAACTTCAGACCAGTGGAAGGAGCTCTCATAGTAGCGGATTGTCAAGTCGAGGTCGTGCAGGCGGATCAGCCGGTCAAATGAATGTTTAAAGTGATGAAAGGCATAGTAGATAATTTGATGGGTGGGGGACATGACACGCATGTTTGCATGAGAGGGTAAGGCTTCAGACTGCTTCCAAATGGCATCCAAATCAATTAGAGGGTTACAAAGATGAAAGGGCAGTGTTGTATTGATAAGGTGCCAATGAAGGTGAAGAATGGGTTGGAGGGAGCCTGGAGACTTTTTGTGGCACATGATGCTATTGAGATTGCGAGGGTCCACAAGCATCTGTAGATCATCATCGAAAACGTAGTCTGCAGATTCCAGGCTTTTTCTCACTTCCGGATAATCTTCTTTTCGGATCAGCAGATCAATGTCACCCAGATGGCGAAGCCCAGGATCTTGATAAACAGTGCCGAACAGTGAGATACCCTTCAGAAGAATGGTTTGAAAACCCTTTGTGATGGTGGGGTAGTCCTCAAAGAATTGTTCGATCCTAATAATATTTTGAGCCAGGTTGAGATAGTAGCCCCGTTGAAGTTGGATGAAGAGCCAGCGCAATTGTAGTTCGGGATCGGCTCCCTCCTTCAGCCTCTGATAGAGCAGATATGCCGTCCCCTCAGCAATGGCTTTTTGGAAGATCTCAGCCTCAGAATAGCGGGTCTCTAACTTGCCCAAGTGAACGAAAGGTCGAAGCAATACCCAATCCCAGCCTCCAGTATGTTTTTCCATTTCTGTAGACCCTAGCCGGGAGGATTCCTCAATATCTATTTGAAACTGCAAAGGAGGCGAATTTTCGACTTTCCGCTCGTCTGGAGACTCCTTTTGATCAGGCATGTTGCTTTGTCTTTATCAAAGTAGTTGAAAGTCCCAGGACCATTCAAGAGCAGATGCAACTTTCTCCCCAGTAGGACTCTTGATTCCATCGGCAGAGAGACCATCTTGCGTACATTTTCGGACCTCGGCCTACATATATTGCAAACCCATAAAGGGATTTTTTAAGCATATCCCTCACTTTGACTACAGAGTTTACGGAAAGCGATTACAGCACGAGGTTTCACGACAATAAAGCCGATAGGTCCTCACTGGGCTCACTCGAATGGACAATTCCTCGCAGCAGACGTTTACTCTGAGCCGGCAACAGGATTAGAATCAATTTACAGGGCGTCAGATAACATACTTTGCAATCCCAAGGAGGGATTCTATGAGGATACCTCTCCTACCGACTACAGACTTTCCGGAAAGCGATGACTGCATAGGGTTTGATGAAAATCAGGCCTATAGGTGAGCCCTAACCCGATTCGAGCCCACAATGCCTCGCTGGAGATGCTTTCTCAGAGCCGTAAACGGGATTTGAGTCGATTTCCATTGGGGAGGTACAATACTTGACAAACCCCTACCGATTTTCATGCGACCTCCACTCATCTGGGTGACTGAACTGATGAGGAGCCTGAGGTGGGGGGTCCTGGGGACGAAAATCTTCTGAGGTGGAGGTCTGACTGCCGGGTTTAGCACGGTGGAAGGAGCTGAGTGGTTTACCTATTTTGGTAGTCACCCTCAAGAAAGTGCTGTTGGCGGGGCGCGAGGTGGAAAATTGAAATCGCAAGCACTAACGTCACCAAGGGGCAGTTTGACATGCTAGGTGTCAAGACTAATCCAGGGTCTATCGCTGTTCAGCTAACATCTTGTAACTCAGCAAGTTGTGGGCGATAGCCAGCCATTTATCGAGCCTTGAGGGTGAAGGATGACTGCTTACAGCGCGTGAGCCTATGGCTTGAGGTTCTTCGCTCACTCTTTACCGTAACGCTTGGGCACAGTTATAGGTTAAGGTGCGGTCTTTCGGTTTGATCGTGACAGTTAAGCCGGAAATATTTCTGATGCCGTTACGAGTGAGAGTTTCAGGATATCGGCGCCCAACGCCTAATATGGCAGCAACTGAGGAAGTTGCGGCGAACCGGGCTGATTACCTGTGAGAAGTCGATCTTTCCCGAAGGGCGGAGTCTGGCTTCACCGTCGGGCTAGTGTTCCCGCTAGTTGCTGATAGCTGTGGGAAAGTGCCGTCCGTTCCAAAGCGGGTCCCGTTACGGGTCATTCAGGGTGATGCGGGTTTAGTGTATCGCTCTGGAGTGTCCGTTACAGAAGGTGTTATTGGGATGGATCTTATACGTAACGTAGGCTGGTTCATTTAATGGGTGGTTGCGGATCTTTGCGGGAGGTCGTAGTTGGGGGTCTTCGGAGGTGCGTTTGAGGGGGAAAGGAAGGTGGTGGTCCCGGGCAAAGATGATTTTCATGATCGGGCCTGTCGAAATGGGAAGGGGCAAATGGCCGAGAGGAAAAGTCAGATGAAGTCGGTTCAGCTGAGGAGGATCTTGCCGATCTTCTATTAGACAAACCCATTCTTGGGTAAGGGAGTGGTTGTCACGGCGAAGTTCGTGACCAGAATTGGAAGGTCAGTTGAGGAAGGTAAGCTCTGGAGAAGGAGATTTTAGGGTTTGTATATTTAACGAACCCCTTTCTGGGGTGAGAGGATGGTTGTAATCGGTAGGTTTGCGAGGAGAATTGGGAGGTCAGTTGAGTAGGATAAGTTCTGGAGATGGAGAAACTGGGTAGTATGTATTTAACGAACCCATTCTGCCGGGAATGATACGCTGTTTTGAGGAAGGCAGTGTTGAAGGGGTGGTCCGGCGGTGGCAGGGTGGGTGAGGTCACCGGTCTGGTGGAGTGCCGTTTTGAGGATGAGTCACTCCCGAGCGCTATAATCAAGTCGGTTGGCAGGGAACTAGGAGGCTTTGAGTTGAGTAGTGCTCGAAAAAAGGTGTTGGAAGAGAAGGAGGCCCGTGAGCTTTTGGAAGGAGTGCGGTGGCCTGATGGGCCGATTTGTCCGCATTGCCTTGTAATGGGTGTCCATTACCGAGTCAACCCAAGGAAGGGTTCGAGAAGTCCTGTGAGGCAGGGGGTGTGGAAGTGCCGGGATTGCAGGAAGCAATTCACTGTCACAGTCGGAACTGTTTTTCATGGCAGCAAAATCCCTTTGAGGAAATGGCTGATAGCCATCTCGCTGATCTGCTCTCCTGAGGAGAGCGTGAATGCCCATCAATTGCACAGAAGGTTGGGGATTACTTACAAGTCGGCTTGGTTCATGGCTCGGAGAATCCATGAGGCGATGAAACAGGGGTCCCTGATCAAGAAAGTTCATGGCGTTATCGAAGCCGAGAAAGGTTATAGCGACGGAAATGGTCGGAGTGGCAGAGGACTTGTCGCGGATACCAAGACACGGGTACTGACGGCTGTTGAGAGTCGGGGAAGTGCCCGGTCCAGTGTGATAGAACGACTGAGGGGGAAAGATCTCCTGGGCTTTGCGAGAAAAACGTGGAGAGGGTTTTCGAGGGTGTGGTCTGTAACGGACTGAAAAGCCTTTAGCCCGGACTATTCATAAACTGTCTGCCTGCACAACGGCGGGATCATCCGTCCGGACTGTGTTGCGCTCCCTCGACCTCCTCGGCGTACTGCAAGAGTACGCCTGCGGGGGATCTCGGTCGCGACGCTTTGTCCCGCCGGCGCTTCCACCGCTTCGCGACGACAGCCTATGAATAATCCGGGCTAGTCGAGCATCAGCACCAGTTCAAAGTCAGCCTGCAAAAAGGTTGATCCCACCCAGGAGGCAAGAGGCATAAGAGAGCGGATGGGAGGCTCCTCAATAATAGTCACTGGTGTTGGTGTTACCCAGTCTTGAGAGGGAACCCGACCCCGAACCATCTCCACCTGCACGATGTCAGCGATCGCTTTTTGGATCTGTACGGCTGTCATGAGCTTGGAGTCATCGTAGTAATACAAGGTTGTGCCGAACGCCCAGCCTATTTCCGGAGAAGGAGTGACCTGAACATCCGCTCCCAAATCAGTAAGCCGTTGTCCAATCTGGGCAGCGTCTTCGGTGCTTTCCCGGTTGTGCACGATCCTGGTCTTAGTCCCTCGTATCTCACGAGTGTCTAACTGGGTCTGAATGGTTCGGACCCTTGCCTCAGAATCCTGCACGGCTCTGTGAACTTTCTCGATGTCACGGTTCAGTGCTTCGGCTTCTGCTGATATGGATTTTGCTAAATCAGCAAATTGGACTCTTTGCCTTTCCGTAAACTCTTGCCTCTGGGCCAGGTCGTCATAGTTGGAAGCAAGCTTGACATAGTGTTCAGCCAATTGGGTTTTGTCTTCCTCGGTTCGGGTCAGCAGAGCTTGGAGATTTTCACGCTCGGAAGCCAAAAATGCCAGTTCTTCCTTTATTGTCTCGTCTTCCCTTTTTAACTCCTGGATTCTCTGCTCATTCTGAGCTTTCTCTATCACATTTTGATGTGCGACCTTCTGACTTTCCAGTAATGCTGCTTCAGCACGTAGACTTGCTACTTCCTGCTGGTACTCTAAAACAGGCCGAAGATAGCCGACCACCCAACTTATGACAAGTGTGCCAGCCACTAATCCAGCAGCTGTCCATTTCAGGATCGTGGTGGTTTCCTGGTACCATTTTCTGTGGAGACGCTTCCTGATCTCCTCTGCTTCAAGCCAGAGTTTGACTCTCTCTGCCTCACTCTTCCGCCTCTCGGCATCAAGCTTCAAGGCTAGGGCTTTGTCTGAGGCTTTTCTCTTCGAGGTTAGGGCATCATTCAAGGATTCTTTCGTCGATGCTAGAGCAGCGTCCAGGGATTCTTTCTTCGAGGATCTACTCTGGTGGTTAGCCATTGACTGAACTCCTCCAGAATTTTGGTGTTGCAGATAAAGACATCCAAAAATTAGGACTCTCTCGGATCTTAAATTTCTGGTCTGACAACTGGTGTGAGAAATGCGGGCTTGGGTCGAGCGTGGAATTGCTGATTGAGGAGCGGATGTCAGTCGGGATCGATCAAGGGTGCTCTCTGAGCGGAGTGCCCATCGAACTGTCTCGAGACTCGAGAATCATGGCGAAGATCCCGCCCAGTATCGTTCCAATCATCAGGCCGATCAAAGCTTTCAACAACCTGGGGGTGTGAGACGAAGCGGCAGCGGATGTGGCTCGCTGGATGAGACTGATCTCCTGGATTTCACCCGCTTGCTGAATCTCCGCGTCCTGCAAGCGCCTCTGGAGAAGGTTACGGGCTTCCCTCTCCAGGGCGACCTGGCTTTGTAAAGATTCTCGTTGGCGGACAAGTTCGGGAGCTGCGACCAATTGAGTGTGACGTTCAACAAGGCTGGCGTGCTGTTCCTCCAACTCGTCGCGCAGGGTACCGTAACGCTGAAGTAGACTGGCAATGAGCTCTTCGGCACTGTTTGCCAGCTGTTCTGTTTGCAAAGTGTTCCGCTGAATCTCCCTGGACTCTTCAGTCAGGTAACTCAAGAGTTCACTCCGTTCCCTTCTGGACTGGTTGATCTGAAGGATCAACTGAAGAACTTGTTGTTCCAATGGAGAAATTTGAGAATCTTCGACTTCTCTGAGGGCAGGAGAGAAGGCAAAGTACTGATCCACATGGGTGATGGCCTTCAATTGCCCAATGGCCTCTTCCAGCTTGGAGCTTTCCCTTGCCAGGCTCTCGATTTGTTCTGAAAGGCCTCCAGCCTCTCCCACGTCGAGGCTGAGAGCCTCCGCGTGATCTCCTTCAAAGGCCTCGAGTCTTGCTTCCGCCTCCCTCAGCTGCTGCTCGGTATCGAGGATCCTGGCCTGTATGAATAGGACAGCCTGGCTGATCTCCCTATTTCTCTCTGCAATGTTGTAATCGACAAACTCCTCAGCTGTATAGTTGGCTGTATCGACCGCTAAAGCGGCAGAGGAGGCGGTGGCCTGGATGCCAACAATATCGCTTTGTCCCTTTCTTTGAGGTTCGATAGTGATGCCAGAGATCAGCCTGGCAAGTTGTGGATTGTCCCCAACCCTTTCTTCAAGGGCATCGTAATCTGGTTCCTCCTCATCCGCGAGTAGAAAAGTGACAGCCTGAAATTCGGGATACGTCGGGGCCAGACGCAGCGCTACACGGGCCTTGATCTTTTGACTGGTGATGATCGCCGATTGGGTAGCGATGTTGTCTCCTTCAGTCCAACTCAGGGTCTCCAGCAGGAGTGCCTGCATGTTGGCTGCCGCACGAGAGATCTTCACCACCGACTCAGCTTGGTAGACGGCAGCGGGTGTCACGCTAAACCAATAGGTGAAAGTTCCCACCACAATAGACACGGAAGTAATGATCCACTTCCGGCGCCAGAGAATGGGGAAGATGTCTCTGGGAGAAAATGCTAATTCTGCCATCGTTACTTGAGTTGGTTCTACCTTTAGTCCACGGTGAAAGCTACTGAACGACTATGCATCTCTATTATAAACTTCATAGGCTTCGCTCTGCCTCTCGATCTCACTGTTAACCTGGTATGGCCGCTCCAGTTTGTCTCCAAAAAGGACTTTGCACTGGGAGAGTGGGCCATTAAAATTCTGGGAGTTGAGAACCCCTTCGTACACCCCCTCTTGAGAATAACCATATCTTAAAACTCCGACATCTAGCCTCCCCTTTTCAGCCCGTTCTTAAGGTTTCTTTGGGTGCTCTACTGTCTCACTTCTCAGGCCGCATTTCAGGCACAAGGAGGCGTTATGGCTGTGAAGTCTCTGCCGCAGCTATATCTGTAACCAGAGGAGTCTGTTACCGATGAGAGGCTGCGATACTGGGAAGTTCGTAACGTGTGGAGTGACTATTGATACAAGTGTTACAGATGCTCTCTCAAGCCTTGGTGGACGATTTTCGTGCCTAAAGGGGAGTTGTAACCTGGTTGCCGAAAGTTATAACCTGGGAGAGAGGTTTCTTATGCTGTCTGACGACCCTTCCTGTTTCGATAGGCCTTTTGACGACAGGCGCTGGAGCAAAAGCGGGCATCCGATCGAGCCGGCACGAAACTCTTGGCGCATTCCACGCACTGAGCGACGTTACGGATCATGCTGTCGGCCGGCGAGTCATCTATAACAAGTGTGGGAGGGGAGGTTACAGATGGTTTGCGGAGCCGCCGTGGGCTCACTGCCTCAAAACGCTCCTTCAGGCGAGTGAGAAATCCCCAGGGAGCATCGGCAGGATGGTTTTCCCCGTATCGATACTTGTAGCCGCCATAGTACCCAGCATCTTTCGTGTCGTAGATGGCAGCTGCCAGATCGTTCATCACCAGGCCAATGACATTTCCCCCGATGCCTTCCAAGCGGCTTTTGCATCGATTGACGACCTCACGCCCCACGCGGCCAATTTGATAGGCCAGTATGGTTGCGTCCATGCCCCGGGTCAACTGAGAGGCGTCAGCCACGGGAAGGGTAGGAGCAACGTCCACAATGATGATGTCAAGCTGGTCATGCATTTCTGAAAGGATTCCGCCCAGCTTTTCCAAATTGAGAAGTTCAGCTGGTCTATCCACTTTTCTTCCTGAAGTGAGCAATAAAAGATACTCCAGTCCGGGAGTGACTTGGGTATTATTTAATCCCATCTTGCCTAAAAAAAGATCATCCATGGAACGAGTGGCGCTTTCCCAGTTGGTGAGTCCCAGGAGAACGTCCGTCAGCCCAGGTGTATTATCCAAGCCAAAGACCTTATGCACCCTGGGTCGACGGACGTCGGCATCGATCAGAAGCGTCCTCTGACCGGACTGAGCAAAAACGACTGCCAGGTTACATGCCGTATTGGTCTTCCCTTCCCGCAAGACAGAGGAAGTGACCATCAGGGTCTTCCAAGCGTTTCTCTTTAACAGGACCTCGAGCTGAGCTCGCATGGTACGAAAGGCCTCGGAAACGGGTGCTGCCGGGTCAAAGTGAGTGCATAGACTTGCTATGTTGGTGATGTCCGTGGAGGTGACATCGCTTCCCATGTCGTCACTCTTCACGTTTTCGCTCAGCGCATCGAGATCCAAATGAGGGATCACTCCTAAAACAGGAAGGTTCAGATGCTGCTCAACATCCTCGATGGTTCCAATTGAGGTGTCGAGAGACTCAAGGATCATGGCGAAAACTCCGGCCAGTACGGTTCCAATCAGCAGGCCTATCCAAGCCTTAAACATTCTGGAGGGCTGCGGCCAAACACCAGCGAAGGTGGCACGCTCGACAATACTGATCTCCTGTATTTCACCCGCTTTTTGAATCTCCGCATCTTGCAACCGCCTCTGAAAGAGGATGAAGGCCTCCCTCCTGAGAGCGACTTGCCCTTGCAAAGATTCCAGTTGGCGGATAACTTCGGGAACCGCTTCCAGTTGAGTCTGACGTTCCACGAGAGCCCGGCGCTGTTCTACAAACTCGTCGCGCAGGGCTCCGTAACGTCGAAGCAAACTGGCAATGATCTCCTGGGCGCTTTTTTCCAGCTCTTTTGTCTGCAAAGCGTTCAGGCGAACCTCCCTGGATTCTTCAGTCAGGTAGCTCAGCAGTTCAGTCCGTTCCCTTGTCGACTGGTTGATCTGAACGATCAACTCCGAAACCTGTCGTTCCAGTGGAGAAATCTGAGGATCGTTTACTTCTGTGAGGGCAGGAGAGAAGGCAAAGTACTGATCCACATCGGTCATAACTTCCAGTTGTTCAATGGATATTTCCAAAGTGCCGATTTTCCTTCCCAGGCTCTCGATTTGCTCCCTGAGGGCTCCCACCTCTTCCATCTCCAGACTCAGTGTTTCCGTATGCTCTCTTGTGAACTCACCCAGTCTCTCTTCCGCTTGCTCAAGCTCCTCTGCTGTCTCTACAATCCTGTCCTGGATGAATCGGACAGCCTGGCGGAGCTCCTTATTTCTCTCTGCAATGTTGTAATTGAGAAATTCCTCAGCTGCGTAGTTGGCGGTATCGATGGCTAATTCAGAAGAGGAACTGACCGCCAGGATACCCACAATATCGCTTAAGCCCCTTCTTTCAGCTGCCAGACTGATGCTGGCGATCAACCCCACCAGTTGCGGATTCTCCGCAACCCTTTGTTCAAGAATATCGTAGTCCGTTTCCTCGTCTTCAGCGAGCAGACCAGTGACCTCCTGAAATTCGGGGTACTTCTCGGCTAGACGCAGCGCCACACCTGCTTTAATTTTTTGACTGGTGATGATCTCCGATTGGGTGGCGATGTTGTCTCCTTCTGTCCAACTCATGGACTCCAGCAGGAGTGACTGCATGTTGGCAGCCGCACGAGAGATTTTCACCACCGACTCAGCTTCGTAAATGGCAGGGGGGGTTACACTGAACCAATAGGTCAGGGTCGCAGCCAAAAGCGGCACCACAATGATGACCCACTTCCGGCGCTTGAGGACTCGGAAGATGTCTCTGAGATCAAATTCAAAGTCTGCCATCGTTCCTCGACTTCGTGCTAGCTTCTGGCCTCTAAGCCTCTAAATGTCTGCTTCTGAAAAAGTATTATATCGCATTACAGGCTTGTTTAGGCTTGGCTCTGCATATTGAAGGCACACCACCACCTCTCCCATAAAGATATCTCAAAATACCGACATCTCTGCTCTTGGGCGGTTCCAGGAAGTAATAATGAGGGTCTGAATTGCCTATTGGGTGGAAGGTGACTTGGCCTGTGGTAGGTCGTGGTAAGAAATGGCTTTAGTAATGAACAGCGATGGATGCTGTGCCAAATCAGTTTCCTTGGGTTTGTCTAAGGGCTTTCCCTGCGTGTCGTAAAGGATCTTGACGACGGGACGCGACAACTTGTCCTGATTGACTTCCACGACTTGTGCCACTTCATCGGTATTCAAGAGGACGTATTCATTGTGAGGATAGAGAGAGAAGCTTCTCACCAATGCCTTAACAATGAAATTGGAAAAGGCTTTTGTGTCGCCGCGGGTCAACTCCTCGATTAACTGATAGCCAGTCAGAGCTTTGCGGTAAGGACGATCGTGGATACAGGCTTCGAAAGCATCCACGATGCCCAAAATCTGTGCCTCCTCGCGGATCTTTTTTCCCTCCAGTCCCAGAGGAAATCCGCTTCCATCGACTCGTTCATACACTTGCCCTACAGTTTCAATCAGCCAATCGTACTCTGCGTACTCTGGGGAAAACTCTTTTAAAAGCTTGGCGCTGTAGACAGGCCGCTGCCGTACTTGCGGGCTGACCGGTCCTGTTTTATAGAGGAGTCGCTTGGGGAGCCAGGCCACTCCAATTTCGTGTAAGAGCGCAGCCAGCCCCACCTTGATTTGATTTTGCAGTTCATAGTCCAAGGTCTGGGCAAGACGGATTGTAAAAATAACCACATTCACACTGTGGGTACTCACAGCGAACTCCTGCCTTCGGTCTGTGGCCAGCAGGATGAGACCTGAACTGTCCACCATGGAATCCGTGATGCGTTTGACCAGTTCTTCTCCTCGTGTGATATCGAGGCGCTTTTTCCCCTCAGCCCGACGGATCGATTCCAAGACATAGGCAGTAGCGGTCTTGTACAGGTGGAGGGTCTGGGTTTCGAGCTCCTCTTCAGGCAGACCCTTGCTTTCCTGGGCCTCCCGGGGTTGAAATTCCTCCAGCTCCTGCGCGGAAACTTTCTCAAGGACAGAAGCTCCGATAAGAATGTTCCCGTGACGCAACCGCTGCGATAGGATAAAGAGTAGATTGCGAGCGACGTCATGTGAATCCTCAACTAGAGTCCACATGATTTTTTCGTCCAGTTCCAGAAGGCGGCAATCCTCGTGGGCCACAACAGAGGCAGAAGTTGGTTGGCCGTCGATGAGAGAGAGTTCGCCCACGAGCTCTCCAGGTTCCAGTATAGTAAGGGGGTCCAGGGTCAGATCCTGAACGTGGATCCGGAGACGACCGGAGAGGAGCAGATAGAGAAAGTGATTGGGCTGTCCGGCGTCAATGAGCACCCGACCCTCTTTTATCTCGTGCACAGGGCAATCTTCTAGAAGGTCCATGACGGCTTCCAGATCCATACCTTTTAAGAGAACCGAGTTTTCCAGTTCCCGCTTGTCCAGAGAATGTTTTTGCTGAGGCATCTCTTTTTCGCCCTGCTCTCAACCCTTGTTGAAAGGCGAGATCTTCCGCTTGAGCACGCCCAGCATCCATAACCCCAAAGAGAGTCGGGCTATCAGGTACCCGCGTAGACGGTAGAAAGGGCTCTCCAGCGAAATCACTTGGCCATTCCTCTCGATGCCGGTCACCTTTCCCAGAAGTTCCTGGGAAGAAACCAGGGGAAAATCACGATTGGGGTTCCGGTCCCCTTTGGTAATGATATAGCATCGGCCGCTCTCTTTGCCCTTTTGAACCACGCGATGGGTGGTCAGGACACTATGACTCTCGTCCCTGCGGGAAGCCACAATCTCTCCGATTTCCGCTTCCTCAAGCGCAATGGGTGTGACGATCAAAAGCTCCCCCTTCTTGATGGAGGGGGACATGCTTTCTCCCACTGCCAGGGAACGGATCACATGGCCTTCCCTCAACAGATTGATGAAGAGTTGCCTGATGGCCTCGGCCTGTACTGGTGGAGCGACCCTGACTTCAGGGACCGCACTTCGACCTTTATCAATCTCCACGACACCCTGAACGCGGCCTTGAGTCTTTTGTCTCATAGGTCTGTTTCTCTAAACTTGCCAGCTCCTTGAAGTAGGGAAGACAGGGACTGACATCGCCCTTCTCCAGCAAGGCATCCCTTGGGCCCTGGCGGCAATAATCTCGCACATCACAGCTTGGACACTCATAAGCCTGGCTGGGAAGAGCTGAGTCAACA
>JAPUKI010000043.1 GCA_027295745.1 Acidobacteriota bacterium | reverse complement strand
GCAAGCCTCAGAACAACCGTTACAAAGTCGAATGCCTTGAGGCGTCTGCTTCAGAGGACCTATACTCCGAAGAAGGAGACGCTGTTTGAGCTCAACTTCAACTCAGAGCCCTGGCCCAGTTGGCTACGGTGCGCTGATACGTGGCAATGCCAACTTTCGCAACCTGTGGATCGGGCAAATCATCAGTCTGCTGGGCGATTGGTTCAACCTGATTGCCTCGGCCGCCCTGATTGCAGAATTGAGCCAATCCGGCTTCGCGGTGGGCGGCCTCTTTGTCGTGCGCATGCTGGCCCCCTTTGTGGTGAGCCCCATAGCCGGGGTGGTAGCAGACCGCTATAACCGTAAGCGAATCCTCATCCTGACCGACATTATTCGGGCCATCATCGTTCTCGGCTTCTTTCTGGTGACAGAGCCTCAGCATATCTGGCTTCTGTACACTCTGACCGCCATTCAGCTGGCTTTGAGCGGATTCTTTTTCCCAACGCGAGGTGCCATCCTGCCCGAACTTGTTTCTCCAGGTGAGTTGGGTAGCGCCAACGCCCTCAGTGCCACCACCTGGTCCGTCATGCTGGCACTGGGTGCCGCTCTGGGCGGAATCGTCTCCGGAACATGGGGCATCTATCCGGCCTTTGCCATTGACGCCCTGACCTTTATCCTCTCAGCCTTCTTCATCATCCAGATTGGGTACGACCCGCCAGGCCCTCCTGACGCATCTGAGAGGACCATCAGCTCGGCCCTCCGACAGTATCTGGACGGGTTGCGCTACCTGGGTCAACACCTAGACATCCTGGTGATCTCCCTGCAAAAAGCCCTTGCCGCCCTGTTCTTTACTTCCGGACTCCAGGTCATCCAGGTAGCTATTGCCAAGAGTATCTTTTCGATTGGCGAAGCCGGGGGAATCAGCCTGGGACTGATGTTCGCCATTGCCGGAGTGGGAACGGGTATCGGCCCCATTGTGGCCCGCCGCTTTACGGGAGACCGGAAGCGGCCCCTGCGGATAGCTATTCTTTTGGGATATCTTTTGAGTACCCTGGGTATGGTCATCACTGCCCCCCTGTTCAACTTCGAAACGGTCCTCTTGGGGACCCTCCTGCGGGGGATTGGGGGCGGAATCCTCTGGGTGTTCTCAACTCAGCTTCTGTTGCAATTGGTGCCCAATCACTTTCGAGGCCGGGTTTTCTCTACCGAGTTTGCCTTTTTCACCCTGATGAGCGCCGCCGGTGCCTCCCTTGCCGGTGGAGGTCTCGACTCATCACTGGGCATTGGCGGGACGCTTTGGTGGATGACCGGTCTCACCCTGATTCCCTGCGCCCTGTGGGCCCTGTGGTTCGTTGCCCGAGCCCGGACTATGCACAGGTTCTCGCCATGAAGCGACCTGAGACTGCGTAGCTCCAAATTTCTCGTAGATACCTTTTCCTGCTATTATTTTCCAGTGGCTCATGTCCAAACAAAGCTCAGCTGAGCAGAAACTCACCGAACTTCTGGGTATGCCCCTGCAGGCTCTTCAGGAGGAGTTCATCCTGGTGGCGGCAATGCAGCGGCAGATAATGCCAGACCCGGAGCGGGTCGAGGTCTTCTGGGACTATGACATTCATGGAAAGACCCTGCCGACGGCCGTGGCAGGTGGGGACTTTTACGATTTTATCGATCTGGGCCGCTTCGACATTAAGGACAAAATGGGGATTGCGGTGGCTGACGCATCCGGTCACGCCATAGCTGCCACCATGCTGATCCGAGACTTCAACACTGCCCTTTACATGGGAATTTCTTTCCAGTCCTACTACGCCAAGGAAACAACTGATTTGCTTTTCACCAAGATGAACCGCAGGATGTGCCGTTCCTCTCAGCACAACCAGTTCATTTCCTGTTTCTATGGAGAGTTGCAGACAGAGGGAGTGCTCCGCTACGTCAACGCTGGTCACCCCAGTCCCCTCCTCTTCAAGAAAGATCAGCTCATGACGCTTGATGTGGGCGGACCCGTGCTCGGTGCTTTCAGGGACTTTCCACTGCCCTACCAGGTGGGTGAGGTGCGAATGGAACAGGATGACATCCTGGTCTGTTTCACAGACGGAATTCTTGAGACAGTCAACAACCAGGGTGAGGAATTTGGGCGGGAACGCATCATCACAGTCACCGAAAAGAACCGGCACTGCAACGCCCTTGACCTCTTCAACGTCATCATGGAAGAGTTAGGAGAATTCAGTCAAGATCAGGATCTGGCCGATGACCAGACCCTCGTCGTAATCAAAAAAGGTCTGAAATGAAGGAAGAAACGACCTCCCCGCTCCTCAGCAAAAGAGAGGAGGTGGAAAGGGGACACAAGGAGTTCATCTTCCCCTGTGCCTCAGCCTATTATCAGGAGCCGCTGGTGTTGGTGAAAGGGCGCGGCTCGGTAGTGGTGGACTCGGAGGGGCGTGAATTCCTCGATTTCTTCAGTGGAATTCTCACCACCTCAGTGGGACACTGCCATCCGGAAGTGGTCGAGCGGGTCCGCCAACAGATGGGCGAGCTCGGGCACACCTCAACGCTGTATCTCACCGAAAATCAGGTGGAGACCGCGCGGCAGCTTGCCAACCTGGCCCCCGGGGGCCTCAAGCGATCGTTTTTCACCAACAGCGGTACCGAAGCCGTGGAAACGGCCATTCTCTTCGCCTGCTCCTACACGGGTAGAAGCGAAGTGATCGCCATGCGCTACGGTTATTCGGGGCGAAGCCTCCTGGGCACAAACCTGACCGGGAACGCTTTCTGGCGTCCCCTGCCCAGCTCGATTGCGGGGATCAAGCACGTGATGTCACCCTATCCCTACCGCTGCCCCTTCCGCAGTCCCTGTGACGAAAGCTGCCTGGATGCCTATGCCCGCGACCTGGAAGAGCTGATCCAGACTACAACCAACGGTCGCCCGGCGGCCTTCATCGCTGAGACGATCCAGGGAGTGGGCGGCTATATTGTCCCTCCCCCCGGATACTTCCAGCGAACCGTCGAGATCATTCACAAATATGGGGGTCTGTTTATCTGTGATGAGGTCCAGACGGGCTTCGGCCGTACCGGAGAGAAGTGGTTCGGAATTGAGCACTGGGAAGTTGAGCCCGACATCATGGTTATGGCCAAAGGGATCGCCAACGGCTTTCCTGTCGGTGCCACCATGACCCGCGACGAGATCGCCCAGGCCTGGT
>JAPUKI010000429.1 GCA_027295745.1 Acidobacteriota bacterium | reverse complement strand
TGCCGAGCGAATCAAAGAGATGCTGGAAGGGGTCCCGGGGTTGAGAGATCTGAAGGCCAGCACGGCCGGCGGAAATCCTGAGGTCCAAATCCATTTTGACCGTCGAAGACTGGCCAACTATGGACTCACGATCAACCAGGCCGCTGACCTCATTCGCAACAAGGTTCAGGGCGATGTCCCCACGGAGTTGAATGAGCGTGACCGAAAAATCGATATACGCGTCCGCGTCATGGAGGAGGATCGCAGATCTCTGTTTGATTTGACAAACCTTGTATTGGACGTGCCGGGCGGCAGTGGGGTTCGCTTGTCTTCTGTGGCGGATGTCACATTGGAAGTGGGACCCACAGAGATTCGGCGCATTGGACCACAACGTGTTGCTGTGATCTCGGCCAACATCGTCGAGAGGGATCTGCAGAGCGTCGTCAGTGACATTGAGATGGCCCTGGAGGGATTCGACCTGCCGCCCGATCTTTCAGTCTACGTGGGGGGGCAAAGTGAAGAGCGGATGGTGGCCTTTGAAAGCATGCAGTTTGCAATCTTGCTGGCTGTTTTCCTGGTCTATCTGGTGATGGCCTCACAATTTGAATCTCTGGCTCAGCCCTTTATCATCATGTTTGCCATTCCCTTTGCGCTCATCGGTGTGGCCTTGGCTTTGTATATCACGAACCTGGTGGTGAGCGTGGTGGTCCTTATCGGAGGTGTGATCTTAGCGGGGATTGTTGTCAATAACTCCATTGTTTTGATAGACTTTACTAATCAATTGAGAAAACAGGGAAAAGATAAGTTTCAGGCCATCCAGGAGGCTTGTGGAGTGCGGCTGCGACCCATTTTGATGACCACCAGCACCACCGTACTCGGTCTGCTTCCCATGGCCCTCAGTGGGGGCCAAGGCTCTGAACTGCGAGTTCCCCTGGCAGTGACGGTCATCGGGGGGCTGATTACCGCGACCCTGCTGACACTTGTTTTCGTTCCGGTTCTTTACACAATCATTACTCGGGAGAAACAGATATGAATCTGTCGAAATTTTCAGTCCTTCGGCCCGTAACGATCCTGATGGTGACGCTTTCCATCCTTGTTTTGGGTTTTTTATCGCTGCAGCGCCTGCCTCTCAAACAGATGCCGGAGTTCTCTTCCGCAGTCTTGTCCGTGAACGTCAGCTACCCCTCCTCTTCGCCTGATGAGGTGGAACGCAATATCACCCGTCCTTTGGAAGAGGCTCTGAGCACCCTGGAGAACCTGGAAGGCATGAGATCCACTTCATCTAACAGCAGTGCTAATCTGCGTCTCGAGTTCAAGCAGGGCACCAATATGGATCTGACCTTCCTGGCGATCCGGGACCGAATTGATCAAGTGAGTAATCGGCTGCCGTCTGATGTGGAGCGCGTTGTAATCAGACAATGGCATGACAGTGATCAGCCGGTGCTGCGTTTTTCCGTTGCCTGGGATGGAGAACGTGAAGAGCTCTACCGGGTCGTGGAAGACGTCGTGCTTCGCCGCTTGGAGAGGCTTGATGGTGTGGCCAACGTTGACGTCAGGGGCATGGGCACGAAGCAAATCATCATTGACCTCGACCAGAATTTGCTACAAGCGTATGGCATCGATATCTCTCGCTTGAACCAGTCGCTTCGCGACAACAACATCAACGTCGCTGGGGGCTACATCATGGATGGAGGAAAGAAATACAGCCTCCGGGCCGTCGGCCAATTCGAGGATCCTGACGAAATTGCCAACCTTCCCCTTCAAGGCGGCCGCTTGACCCTGGCCGATGTCGGCCAGGTACGGTTCGACTTTCCCGAAAAGACCTCCTTTTCCCGCCTGGATAGCATTGATGCCGTCAACATTGATGTGTACAAGGCCTCCACAGCGAATATTGTCAGGGTGGCCCAGGTGGCGAAGGAAGAACTGGAGGCGATCCAGCAGCTTCCGCAGATGGAGGGGCGTTTGTCGGTAAAGATTTTTCGGGATCAGTCGGACGACATTCTCAAGAGTCTAAACGATCTCAAGATGGCTGGAATCTACGGGGGATTCTTGGCGATGGGCGTGCTGTTTCTCTTCTTGATGAAGTTTCGCAGTACCATCATCATTTCTATTGCCATACCGGTGTCAATCGTTTTCACTTTCGCTATCATGTATCTGCTGAGGGTTTTTGCGGGCTCAGATATCAGCTTGAACGTCGTTTCCCTGATGGGGCTTATGGTTGCTATCGGGATGCTGGTGGACAGCAGCGTCGTGGTGCTGGAGAATATTTTTCGCCATAAACAAGACAAGGGTCTGGGCGCGCGAGAGGCTGCCATATCAGGCAGCCGGGAAGTGGGGTTAGCCGTACTGGCTTCCACGGCCACCACCATCGTGGTGTTCGTCAGCTTCATCTTTGCTCCCAGCACGCAGATGGGTCGGTTCACACGGGACTTTGGTCTGGCTATCGGCGTGGCTCTCACGGCCGCCCTGATTGTTGCCCTCACCTTGATCCCCATGCTGGCGAGTCGCATTTTTACCGGAAAGGAAAAGCCCAAACAGAGAGCTCTGGTGTGGATGACCGAGACTTATGGAGCGCTTATGGGTTGGCTGCTGCGCTGGCGCTTTGTGACTCTCATTGTACTGGCCATGCTGGCATTCGGTTCTTACCAGCTATTCACTTCAATTGATCGGGAAATGCTTCCCCGGGTGGCCCAGCGGAATTTAAGGGTGAATGTGACAATGGAGCGCTCCTTTTCAGCTGAAGAGATGATTGATCTGTTCGGGGATGTGGAAAAGCTGTTTCTGGATCGCAAGGACGAATTAGGCATTGCCACCATCGCCAGTAATTTTAGTAACCGGACCACCAGCCGCGGGCAATATCGGGGGAATATGACGATCTACTTGAAAGAGGAGGGGGACCTCAAACCGGTGGCGGTTGCCCAAGAAGAGATACGAGCCCTCTTTCCGGAGATCCCCGGTGCCGAGTTCGCCTTTGGGCGAATGATGCACATGGGAGGCGGTGAGATGGGTGTGAGCATTGAGCTCACGGGAGATGATCCCGCCGTTCTGGCGGTGTATGCAGAGGAAGTGAAGTCGATTCTTTTGACGATTCCGGAACTCACAGACATAGAAACCTCACTTGAGACGGGAGACGAGGAGATCCATTTGACGGTGGACCGGAAGAAGACGGAGAAGTTTGGCATTTCATCCCAACTCGTGGCCAGAACCGTTGCTTCCGCCCTGAGCAGCCGTGCCGTCACTCGATACAAAAGCGATGCTGGTGAGATCGATGTGGTAGTGCAAGTTGAAGGTGGGAATGAGCTGAGTCTCCAGGAACTGCAGAATATACAATTTGAAAATCGCGAGGGGGAGATGATCCCCCTGTATGCCGTTGTTGATTATCAATATGAGGAAGGCCCGCTGGCAATCCGGCGGGATGACCGCAGGGGGGTGCTCCAGGTGACAGCGAATGCGGAGCGTGGCGGTGGAATGTTCCTCAATAACATGATTCAAGCCAAGTTGGAAAGCGAGCTCCGGCTTCCGGCTGGATATTCCTTTAGTTTTGGTAACCAGTGGATGCGCTTTCGGCAAGGTCAACAGCAGAGCTTCTTTGCGATCATTTTGGCGGTGGTCCTCATGTACATCATCATGGCGGCGCTCTTTGAGAGTTTTATCCATCCACTGACGATTCTTTTTAGCGTTCCTTTTTCGATCATTGGGGTGGCTGGCATCTTTTATTTAACCGGGACGACGCTCAACTCAATGGCCTATCTTGGCATCCTGGTTCTCTTTGGGTTGGTCGTAAACAACGGGATCATTCTGGTGGATCACATCAATATCTTAAGACGCGAAGGAATGCCGCGGAGTGAGGCCATTCGCCAGGGCGGAATGGATCGCCTTCGCCCCATTCTCATGACAGCAATAACCTCTATTTTAGGTATTTTACCCTTAACGCTGCCAGCTCTTCTCCCTGAATACTTTCCGGAGGCTGAGGGACGTGCTCGGATGTGGACTCCAGTCAGCCTGGCGGTACTGGGAGGTCTCACAACCTCGACCTTCCTGACCCTCATCATCCTTCCCACGGTGTACTCCTATATGGATGATGTCAGCCTGGGGTTTCAGTGGCTGGGCCGGACCATCTCCAATCTGGGGTCTGGCAATGACTTCACCCGCGTCAGGGCGGAGGTTCACAAAGGCTAGCCCGGATTAGTGTCTCGTCCCAGGAATACCATAATATTTGTGGCGAGCGCGACGGCGTCGAGTTCGCGAAGCGACGACGACGCGATGTCAGTGACATCGTGGAGGAGGAGCGACAAAGAAATCGATGCTGCCCCGCCGCCACCCTTCGGGCTGATGGAGGTTGCGGGCGATCTCTGCGTCGCTCGTCGTCGCCGATGTCCCTGCATCACCTCCTCCTCCCTCCTTGATCTCCCCTCCCAAGCCCCATCAGCAAATGTCATGGTATTCCTGGGACGAGACACTAGGCTTTCCGCTGCTTGACCGTGTGCAGCTTCATCAAACTGGTGTGCCCCTTCTCCACAATTGGAGCGCCGGTCAGGATGATCAGGTTGTCGCCTACTCTCACCTGATGCTGTTCCAGCAGGAGTTTTTCGAGTGCCTCAATCAACTCATCCACGTTGCTGATTGCCTGCATACTTGAGGGCTGAACTCCCCAGTAAAGGGCCATTCGGTTCACGATGCCAGAGCTTGGCGTGAGACCCAGAATCTCCGTTGAAGGCCGATATTTGGAGATCAAGCGAGCAGTGGAGCCGCTTTGGGTAAAGGCCACGATGGCACGAGCCTGAATGGATTTAGAGGCATGATAGGCGGCATCACAGACGGCTTCCGGAAAGGCAAGCGTCTTGGGCTCTCGAAATCGTTCCGGTTGTGATTCAGCACCCATCTTCTCAGCCTCCTTGATGATCTTGGCCATCATGGCAACGGACTCCACCGGGTATTGTCCCACAGCGGTTTCACCAGACAGCATAACTGCGTCGGTTCCATCCAGTACTGCGTTTGCCACGTCCGAGGCCTCGGCCCGGGTGGGGCGGGGATTGTGAATCATGGATTCCAGCATTTGGGTGGCGGTGATCACCAGCTTCCCCTTCTTGTTGGCTTCCCTAATGATGTGTTTTTGAATGACAGGCACCTTTTCCGGAGCCATTTCCACCCCAAGATCACCGCGAGCGATCATAACCCCTTCACAAACGTCCATGATGGCATCCAGGTTCTCTATGGCCATCGGCTTTTCCAGCTTGGCAATCACAGGCGTGTCGGAGTTCTTTTCCGCTAGCCTCTCCTTTAACTCGAGGATGTCCTGGGGCTTTCGGATGAAAGACAGGGCCAGGTAATCGATCTCTTGCTCTGCACCAAATTCCAGGTCCTGGATGTCTTTTTCAGTCAGTGACGAAACAGAGATATCTACCTTGGGCAGGTTGATGCCCTGGTTCTCCGCCAGGGTGCCGCCGGCCACAACCTCACACTCCACCCCGCTGCTGGTGGTGGTGAGAACCTTTAGCTCGATAAGACCATCAGACAGGAGAATCCGATTCCCCGGTTGGAGGTCTTGAGGAAGAGCGAGATAAGAAGTCGAGACCCTTTCCTTGTTGCCCACAACAGGATTGGTTGTGAGGACAAAATGTTGGCCCGCAATAAGCTCGACAGGTGTTCCATTTTCCAGCTGACCAGTCCGGATCTTCGGCCCCTGAAGATCTTGAAGGATGGCAACGGGCTTCTCCAGCGCCTTGGACAGCTTGCGAATGTTGGCAATCGTCTTGCGATGGGATTCGTAATCACCGTGAGAGAAGTTGAGGCGCGCCGCATCCATGCCTGCCTGGATGAGTTTCTGAAGTATTTCTGGGGACTTGCTGGCGGGACCAATTGTGGCAACAATTTTTGCTCTTCGCATAAGAAGAAGGTTTAGGTTACCATAGAGCGCCAATCAGACTGATTCTCTCTGGAGTCTTTGAAGGATGAGAATGGCACGCGAAGATGCGCAGAAACTGCTGGACGAATACACCAAGAGTGAAAGTCTGATCAAACATGCCCTGGCCGTGGCAGCAGCAATGCAAGCCTATGCCCGCAAATTCGGAGAGGATGAAGAAAAGTGGGGGGTAGCTGGACTTCTTCATGATTTTGACTATGAACAAAACCCTGACCCCAAAGACCATCCGCGCGTGGGTGGCGCCATTCTTAAGGATCGGGGCTACCCGGAGGACATCATCTATGCCATTCAGGCACATGCAGAGCATATGCACATGCCCAGAAAAAGCTTGATGGATAAAACCCTTTTTGCAGTGGATGAATTATGCGGCTTTCTTACGGCCACGACTCTGGTGCGGCCAGGAAAAAAGATAGCCGAAGTGCCCGTGAAGTCGGTCAAAAAGAAATTGAAAAACAAACATTTTGCCCGGGGAGTCAACCGAGAGGAGATTCGACAGGGTGCGGCAGAGTTGGACATAGACCTGGATGAGCATATCGCTTTTGTTCGAGATGCCATGGCCCAGGTGGCTGAGGATCTTGGGTTGGCTGGGCCCGCCGAATAGAAAGGGAGGGGGATGTCATGAGTGAAAAAGAATTTCTGGAAGTGAGCGAAGCGGCCATCGCGGTTCACTGGCAGGAAGAGAAGTTGATTGACCCGTCAGCAGAATTTATTGCCCAGGCCAACATGACTGACCCGGGTATTTATGAGCGGTTTAGCTTGGATCATTTTCCGGAATGCTACAAGGAATATGCTGATCTTCTGAGCTGGTATGAAGATTGGCAGACAACGCTTGATTCAAGTGACGCTCCCTGCTGGAAGTGGTTTGTGGGGGGAAAGATCAATGCCTGTTACAATTGCGTAGATAGACACCTGAAACAATACAAGAACAAAGCTGCTTTTATTTATGTGCCGGAACCGGAGGCTGAACCTCATGTGACCTTAACTTTTCAGGAACTTTATGTGAGGGTCAATGAGCTGGCAGCACTTCTCAGAGACTTTGCCGGGCTCAAGGCCGGTGACAGGGTCACACTGCATCTGCCCATGGTTCCGGAGCTTCCCATCACCATGCTGGCCTGTGCCAGACTTGGTGTGATCCACTCTGAAGTCTATGGCGGGTTCAGTGGAAGAGCCTGTGGTGAGAGGATCGCAGACTCTGGAAGTCGTGTCTTGATCACCATTGATGGGTACTATCGCTCTGGTCGGCTGCTGGACCACAAAGTGAATGCCGATATTGCGGTGAAGGTGTCACAGGAAGAGGGCCAAAACGTCGATAAGGTCCTGGTATGGAGACGCTATCCTGGGAAGTCTGTCTCTGAGGCCCCCATGGTGGCCGGGCGTGATTTCTTTATGGACGAGGTGTTGAAGGATTTTACCGGCAGCAGAGTTGATCCCGTCCCAATGCCCGCTGAAGATCCTCTCTTCATTATGTACACCAGCGGGACCACGGGTAGCCCAAAGGGCTGTCAACACGGTATAGGAGGCTATCTGGCCTATGTGACCGGCACTTCGAAGTATGTTCAGGACATTCATCCTGAGGATGTGTATTGGTGCATGGCGGACATCGGTTGGATCACGGGTCATTCGTACATCGTTTACGGGCCGCTTGCCCTTGCTACAACCGGTGTTCTCTATGAAGGGGTTCCCACCTATCCCGATGCTGGGCGCGCCTGGAGGATAGCCGAGCAGCTGGATGTCAATATCTTCCATACCGCGCCGACCACCATACGGATGTTGCGAAAATCCGGACCTGATGAGCCACAGAAGTATAACTACCACTTTAAACATATGACGACGGTGGGAGAACCGATAGAACCGGAGGTATGGAAGTGGTATTACAAGTCGGTTGGAAAGGGCGAAGCGGTTATCGTCGATACCTGGTGGCAGACGGAAACGGGAGGATTTCTGTGCAGCACAATGCCGGCTCTTCAGCCTATGAAGCCTGGAAGCGCCGGTCCCAGCGTGCCAGGTATCCACCCGATCATCTATGACGAAAAGGGTAATGAGGTTGAAGCGGGATCTGGTGTGGCCGGAAATATCTGCATCAGGAACCCATGGCCTGGGGCATTCCAGACCATATGGGGAGATCGTGAGCGGTACGTGTCGACCTATTATGCCAAGTATTGCAAAGATTCCGGCAGTAAGGAATGGCAGGATTGGCCCTATTTCACCGGGGATGCTGCCATGCAGTCCGAAGATGGATATTACCGAATATTAGGCAGAATAGACGATGTGATTAATGTTGCCGGACACCGGCTGGGCACA
>JAPUKI010000428.1 GCA_027295745.1 Acidobacteriota bacterium | reverse complement strand
GGAGCCAACCTGGGGATCGAGGCGATTCGGGAGTTCGAGGTCATCATCAACAGTTTTGATGCCACCTTTGGACGGAATTCGGGTGCGGTGATCAACATGGTGACCAAAAGCGGCACCAATGAGATTCATGGCAGCGTCTTTGAATTTCACCGCAACAGCGCCCTGGATGCCCGAAACTTCTTCGACAAAGAAAAGGGTGCACTCAAACGGAACCAGTTTGGCTTTTCCCTGGGTGGACCGGTGATCAAGAACAAGATCTTCTTGTTCGGCAGCTATGAAGGTCTTGTAGAACGGCTGGGTGCGCCCTCAAATACCATCGTTCCCACGGCAGACGGGCGATTGGGAATCGGTGTAGGTTCGGGAGGCAGCGATATCGCAGTCCTTCCCTCAGTCGTGCCTTACCTCAATCTGTACCCGCTGCCCAATGGCCGCCTCTTTCCTTTAGGCCTGTGCCCACCCACCTGCGACGGAACGGGAGAATTCGTGAGTAATCCCAGCCAGCCTACCGATCAGACCTACTTTACCATCCGCTATGACCAGCAGTTCTCAGAGGCGGATTCCCTTTTCGTTCGATACACCTATGACAACGCCGAATTTATTAATCCCGGCTCAATTGGACTCTGGGATAGCGGTGAACGAACACGGCGCCAGTACGTCACCATAGAAGAGAAGCATATCTTCTCGCCCTCCGCGTTGAATACTCTCCGCATCGGTTATAACCGTTCCTACGGTGAGGATACAGATGTATTGGACCATCCCGAGCTGCGTTTAATACCGGGTGAGGACCGTTGGGACCTCAATTTCGCGACCCAGGTGGCTGGAGAAAGTGCCAGCATAGAAAGCCTTGGCGCTGGGGGCTTTGGCGTGCAAGCCTGGAATTCCTATCAGTACGCGGATGACTTCAGCTACTCCCAGGGCCGCAATTCGATTCGTGTGGGGGTAAGTTTCGACCGCCTTCTGCATAATTTCACCAACGCCGCTACTGCAGGCGGAGTTTACGAGTTTGACAGCTTCCCAGAATTTCTGGAGGGCATCTCCCCCGAATTCCGAAGCTACGACCTGGATTTCAACATCTGGCGCGGCATGCGTTCCACCCTCATCGGTATTTACATTCAGGATGATTACCGCTGGCGCTCCAATCTGACTTTTAACCTGGGATTCCGCTTCGAAAGGATGACCACACCGAACGAGGTCAATGACATACAAAGCCAGTTAATCAATATTCTCGATTCAGGCACTGTGGCCGGACCCTATTTCAATAATCCGGGCTCCGTCTGGGCCCCCCGGATCGGTCTTGCCTGGGATATCAGCGGTAACGGCAAAACCTCCCTTCGCGCCGGATACGGATTATTCAATGATATGCTGACGGGAACCATCTGGGTGAATGCAGCCGTCAATGCCCTCTCGCCAGACGAAAGAACGTTCAATGTCATTGCACAAGTAGACGACCCCCCCCCGGCTCTCTTTCCCAATGCCTTTGACCTGGTCGCCGGTGGCGAGTTTGACAACGACTTCATTCGTATTGAACCTGAGGTCAGCTTGCCGACGCGGCAGCAATGGAACCTGACCCTTCAACACGAGCTGATGGCCGAGACCGTTTTGACCGTTGCCTACACGGGAGCGGTGGGTCGGCACGGGTTTCGAACCGGAGAGGCCAATGCAGCTTTTCCCACCTCCATTATCAACGGTAAAAAATTCTGGGCGGCGGGTTTAGATAACAGGAATCCTGACTTTGCCCGTGTCCTGACCGGCACCACCGATGCCAACTCGAGCTACCATTCACTGCAGCTGAGCGTCAACCGGAGATTCACTGCTGGGCTGCAGTTTCAGGGTGCCTATACCTGGGGACACAGCATCGATGATGGCTCTCAACAGTGGGGGTCGGAAGGAAGCAACAATAAGCAGAATACCCAGGATTTTTACGATCGCAAGTTGGATCGCGGGGCCTCTATTTACGACATCCGTCACAATTTCTCTTTCAATGGCAGCTATGACCTTCCCTTTGGAAGCACCCTGAGTGGCTGGCAAGGCACCTTGGCGAAAGGATGGAGTGTCAACTCGATCTTTACCCTGTCCACCGGCGCGCCTGCCTCCATCTCGACCAGCTTCAACCGCTCTCGAAACATTGATAAACGTAACCCCGACCGGCCCAACGTGGCATCAGGCTTCAGCAACAATCCCATTGAAGGGACTTCCGCCGGATGTTTGAACCCAGACAACACTGTGGCCGTGGCACCAGGAACCCCACTGGGAACTCCAAATCTGTATTACGATCTCTGCGCCTTTGAGTTGCCCCCGGCTGGATTTTTTGGGGATGTAGCACGCAGTACGGTGACGGGGCCAGGATTGGCCATGTGGTCTTTGGGTCTGTTCAAGAACTTTACCATTGGTGAACGTGTGGGAGCGCAGTTCCGTACCGAATTCTTTAACCTGGCCAATCGGGCCAACTTCGCCCCCCCGCAGATCGATTTGTTTGAAAAAACTGGAGAATATCGGGGCAGTGCAGGTCGGATCAGCCGGACGGTGACCACCTCGCGTCAGATCCAGTTCGCCTTGAAGTTCACCTTCTAGGCAAAGTGAGTGAGCGCCCTGCAAAAGGGCCAACCGGTCAAGCAAGAGGGAAGCACTCAGAGTGCTTCCCTCTTGCTGTTTCTGCTTCAAGGAAGTGGAGCCCCGGTCGAGGCAGCAAAATGGTGAGGTGCCGGTGGCCCTATTCCAGGGGTGCCATCAGCGAATTGCCAGCGGCTCGAACACACGTCCTCCCAGGATAATTTTCGCAATCTTGCGGGTATTTTTGATGTCCAGCAAGGGGCTTTGCCTCAAAATGACCATATCCGCCATCTTACCCGCTTCGATCGTTCCTACCCTATTTGAGACGCCAGCCCATTCAGCCGAA
>JAPUKI010000427.1 GCA_027295745.1 Acidobacteriota bacterium | reverse complement strand
CAGCGGGACAGCGTCGATTCCTTTGTCGCTCCTCCTCCGCGATGCACACGACATCACGTCGTCGTTGCTTCGCCAACTCGACGCCGTCGCGCTCGCCACAAATGTCATGGTATTCCTGGGACGAGAGACTAGGAGAATCGGCGAATGGTCTCACGCGCCAAGGCTGAGAGTAGATCCCCGATGAGCACCAAAGCCGCTCCTAAAAGCACCAGGAAGAACATTTCATCGTAATGATTTCGGGCTCGGGAATCCTGAATCCAGTAACCGAGAGAGACAATCCCCAGCATTCCCAAGACCGTGGCTTCCCGCACGCAGGTCTCCCAGCGATAAAACAAGAAGAGTAGGAACCGGGAAAAGGTCATGGGGAAAAGCCCTGTAAAAGCGATCTGGAGGTGAGAGGCCCCCAGCCCTCGAAGCGCGGAGAGGGGAGGATGTTCAGTGTTCTCCACCACCTCTGCCCCCAATTTCCCCAGGATCCCCAAATTGTGCAAGGCCAGAGCAAGCACCGCAGGCCATGCAGTGGGACCCAAGACGGCCAGGAGTAAGAAAGCCCACATATATTCGGGTATGGCACGCACAAAGATGAGGAACAAACGGGTCAGCCATACCAGTGTCAGCCAGAGAAAGCTCCAGGCACCGTGGGGATTTCGCAGCGAAGAGAGAAAAGGCTCGGGAGAAGTGAAGTTGCGGGCAGCAGGAAGGGAGAAGAAGGCTCCTCCAATCCCAGCCAGGACAATGGCGGCCACCGAGATGGCCAACGTCACCACCGTTGCCGACCAGCCCTTTTCAACAAGAATCTCCCCAGCCCACTCCAGAGCGATGCCGAGGTCAAACTCTCTCTCTTGAAGCGGATACGGGATGAGTTCATGGAGAAACCGGGTCAGGTTCTGAAGCCTTCGTTCAGAAAGGAAACTCTCTACCTGAAAGTCTCCGACCCACCACGAACCCATCATCAGAATGAGCATCAGCAAGGCACTCCAGTGGACAAATCGGCTGCTCGGACGCTGGCTGCGCAGGTGCCGAAGCTTAAGTTCGCGATCGGTCATGCCACAAACCTCCTTCTGAGAGCACCGCTCCACCAGTCCACCAGGATCACCAGCAAGAGAAGTGTGTAAAGGTAGGTCCAGACCTCGCCGTAGTGTAGATTCTCAAAGGAGGCAGCGATATAAAAACCCAGGGTGGGATAGCCGAAGAAGCCCAGGATCGTTGAGGAACGTAAAGCGCACTCGAATCGATAGAAGGAATAGGCAATCATGTCCGGCAGAGCTCGCGGTAGCAACCCGAATAGGTAGACTTGAGTCGATGAGGCACCGCTGCCACGAAAGGCATAGGCGACATCCCGTGGTGCTTCATCAATCATCTCCGAGAAGATTTTGGCGAGTGTTCCCCCAAAGGGAATGGCTATGGCGATGGCAGCGCTGAGATGACTGAGGCCAAAGGCGGCCAGGAAGAGCACAGCCCAAATCAGCTCATGGATCGAACGCATGAAGGCGATCAAGACCCGCGTGCTTCCATAGACGATGGGCGCGATGCTGCGGCGCACGAATGCCGTCACAGGACCTGCTCCACCGGCAGGGTCACCGACCCACCAGGAAGTGGAAGCCAGGAAACCTAGAAGGAGTCCCCAGATCAGGGCCAGGCTCATGGCCGCTGACGCGAAGACGACGGTGGTGCCGGCTGCCTGAAGAGCCTTCCACAACAATGGAGGGGTATCGCTGGGGACGAATTCCGCCTCGTAAACGATTGCCGGACTCAGGGCACGACTGAAAAAGGCCCAGGCCACCTGCACTCCCCCGGAAGTGGGAACCAGATCGGCCGGCTTGAGATCGAGCTGAACAAAGGCCCAGATTCCTCCGGCCAGGATGGCTAGAATGAGAGTTCTGCGCACTCCCAGGCCTTTGTGGAGGAAGGCCATATCCCAGGATCGGGTCATTTTCATTTTACACGCCGTTTAAGTCGTAAAGGGCCTCAAATTCATCCTCTCCGACCTGTTCAGTGGCCCGATCGAAAACGACGCGCCCAGCTCTCAGGCCCACCAGACGGGGGAAAAACTCTCGTGCCAGGTGCAGATTATGCAAACTTACACAGAGGGTCAGTCCCTTTTCTCGGGAGATCTCAGTGAGAAGGGCCACCGCAGATCGAGCACGAGCCGGATCTACACTGGAAACCGGTTCGTCCGCTAACAGCCCCTCAGGTTGTTGGAAAAGGGCCCGCGCGATAGCCACCCTCTGACGTTGACCTCCCGAGAGTCTATCGGTTCGTTCGTAGATCTTCTCCGGTATCCCCACTCGCTCCAGAATCTCGTGGATCTGATGAACATATCGGCGTTGGGGAAACAGGAAGGCTCGCATTCCGCCCCAGAAGGAAAGCCTCCCCAACCGGCCGGCCAGCACATTGTGAAGAACTCGCAAGTTGGGAATCAGGCTCAGATCCTGGTGGACAAATCCTATGCCGGAGCGAACCTTCCGAAGTTCTTCAAAGGAGAGCGTGGCCAGGTTGCGTCCATCCACCTGGACCGTCCCTCCCGTCGGTCTTACCGTCCCATTGAGAAGGCAAAGCAAGGTGGTCTTCCC
>JAPUKI010000426.1 GCA_027295745.1 Acidobacteriota bacterium | reverse complement strand
GTGAACAGACGGAGGACCCTCGTCTGGTGAAAGGGCTTGTTCGTCGCGAGGTCACAAGGATCGTGACACCCGGGACGGTCATTGAAGAGGGCGTACTGGACTCGAGAGAGAACAACTTCATTGCCGGCCTGTTTGAGGTACAAGGGCGAGTGGGAGCTTCTTTTCTGGATCTTTCCACCGGAGAGTTTCTGCTCACCGAGTTCTCAGGAACCCAAGCTTGGCTGGAGATGCAGCAGGAACTCCTCCATTTCCGTCCCCGTGAGCTGATTCTCGCGGAGGCCGATCAAGAGAGACTCGCAAGCCAAGTTCCCGCCCACCTGCAGGCCAGTGCGCTCAACACCGCTCAGTCCGACTGGACCTTCAATCTGGATTACTGCAGGCGGATCCTGCTTGAGCATTTCCATGTCTCCACTCTGGAAGGTTTTGGGCTCAACGGGCAAAAGGCCGCCATTTCTGCCGCGGGAGCCCTGCTTCACTATGTCAAGCACACGCAGAAATCCCAACTGACTCATATTACCCATCTGAATCTCGTTGAACCCGCCCGTTTCCTGAAGTTGGACGACTCTACGGTTGAGAATCTCGAGCTTGTGAAAGGCCTTGACGGGAACAAGCGATGGACTCTCTTGGCCATCCTGGACCTGACGAAAACGGCCATGGGAGCGCGCCTGCTTCGCTCCTGGATGCTGCGCCCAGGTTTGGATCTGACCCGGATCAGCGAGCGCCTGGATGCCGTCCAGGAGCTTTCGGAATCGGTGGTGGGAATGGATCGTCTGGGCCGGGTCCTACAATCCATCCATGATTTAGAGCGACTCCTGGGGCGAATTACCATGGAGACGGCCAATGCCCGAGACCTGCTGGCTGTAAAAAAGTCTCTGCAGCAGCTTCCCGCGCTTGCTCAACTGCTGGAGGGCTATGGCAGTTGCTTGTTGTGTCCTGATCTGGATCTTCTGGAGGATCTGGTGCAATTGCTGGAGCAAGCCATTGCCCAGGATCCTCCCGTGGGCTTGAATGAAGGAGGGATCATTCGAGCGGGTTTCCATTCAGAATTGGATGAACTCCGCGAGATCACACGTTCGGGAAAATCTTTCATTGCTCGACTGGAAGCTCAGGAGCGTGAGAGAACCTCTATTTCTTCCCTCAAGGTGAAATACAACCGGGTCTTCGGCTATTTTATCGAGGTTACCAAGGCCCATCTGAATTCCGTTCCTCCCGACTACATCCGCAAACAAACACTGGTTGGATCCGAGCGCTATATCACCCCTGAACTCAAGGAGTATGAGGAGAAGGTCCTCACGGCCCAAGAGAAAATTTACGAGCTTGAGAAACGTCTGTTCGTAGAACTCCGCCAGCGGGTGGGTCAACAAGCCCCGCGCATTCAACAGACGGCTCAGACTATTGCACGAGTCGACTGCTTGTTGTCTCTGGCACAGGCAGCCAAGAAATACCGATACGTTCGGCCCCAGCTGGATGAAAGCCAGGAGATGGCTATTGAAGGGGGACGTCATCCGGTTGTGGAGCTGCAAAACAGCGAACCGTTTGTCCCCAACGATCTCTTCTGCCAGGCGACTCAGGACCAGCTCTTGATTCTCACGGGGCCCAATATGGGGGGGAAATCGACCTACCTGCGGCAAAATGCCCTCATCGTAATCATGGCTCAGATGGGTTCCTTTGTTCCGGCTGAGGCGGCTCGCATCGGCCTGGTAGACCGGATTTTCACTCGTGTGGGTGCCAGCGACAATCTGGCCCAGGGGCGGTCCACCTTTATGGTGGAAATGATCGAGACGGCAAATATTCTCAATACCGCCACCCAGCGGAGTCTCATTCTGCTGGACGAAGTAGGGCGTGGGACCGCGACTTTTGACGGGTTGTCCATTGCCTGGTCGGTAGCAGAGTATCTGCTCACACAAGAAGCTCGCAGGGCAAGAACAGTTTTCGCGACCCATTATCATGAGTTGACCAAATTGGAAGGCCTCTACGAAGGTGCCAAGAACTATTGCGTCACCGTCCAGGAATCCGATCAGAAGATCGTTTTCTTTCACCGCGTGGTTCCAGGGGTGGCCAACAAGAGTTATGGACTCGAAGTGGCTCGCTTGGCCGGTTTGCCCCAGGCAGTCATTGGTCGAGCTCGAGAGATCCTTTCCCGCCTGGAGCGCAAGGAACTCAAGCTCCTGGGCCCATCACGCACCGTCGCTGCAGCCGTAACAGACGAGCTGCAGAAGAAACTGTTTTGAACCACAGACCGACAAGAGTCGGTCTGTGGTTCAAAACAGTTTCAGGTTTCAGCTTCCAGGTTTCAAGTTCCTACGCGCTTCGCGCGCGTTCCAGGTTCCAGGTCCGGTACTGACGCTGGGGGTTTGAATTCTGACTTATCCTGCAACCCTAAACCTGTTATCTTCAGTCTGGAATCTGGAACTTGGAATCTGAAACCTGGAACTTGCAAGCTGGAATCTGGAACTTCATCCGTCGCTATTGGCTTTTACTGCTTCTGGCGCTTCCTTTTTTTGTGGCCCTGGATGACTCGTCGCTTTGGGACAGCAATGAAGCCTTCTATGCCCAAACTCCGCGTGAGATGCTCGAGCGGGGTGATTTGTCAGTTCCCTACTTCAACGGAGTACCCCGCCTGACCAAGCCTCCCCTCTCCTATTGGGTGGTAGGCCTTTTTTACCAAGTCTTCTCGCCCTCGGTTTTCTGGGAGCGCTTTCCTATGGCCCTGCTGGCCTACGGATCGGTTCTGGCTGTCTTTGTTATCGGCAAGGGTCTCTATGACGAGGGCGTTGCTCTGTGGGCGGCGGGTATCTTTGCCACAACATTTCGCTTCCTGATTCTGGGTCGCCGGCTGATGATTGACGTCCTGCTGCTGTTTTGCCTGCTGTGGGCCATTACCTGCTTTCTCTCCTGGATCCAGTCTCAGAAAAAGAGTCACTTCATGCTTGCCAGCTTCTTTTTT
Organism: Acidobacteriota bacterium; assembly: GCA_027295745.1. Classification (GTDB taxonomy): domain Bacteria; phylum Acidobacteriota; class UBA6911; order RPQK01; family JADFOI01; genus JADFOI01. The sequence continues at coordinate 1,627 of JAPUKI010000426.1, read as the reverse complement.
GGCCTGGGGTTTTTAACCAAAGGACCGGTTGCCATCCTTCCCCTCATCTTCCTGGGGTTCTATCTGTGGATTCGTGGCGAAATGCACCAACTGCGTAAGGCTCCCTGGTTAACGGGAGGGCTGCTCTGCCTTTTTCTGTGCTCCTTCTGGTTCGTGCTCTTGGGTTTCAAGACTGGCTGGGAACCCGTGTTGGACTTCATCTTCAGGGAAAACATAAATCGTTTTCTGTCCCTGGACCTGGGTCCCCAGCGCGGGCCCTTTTACTATGTGGGGGTTTTTCTGGGCGATTTCTTCCCCTGGTCATTGCTTTTCCCGGCAGCAGTGACCTGGACCCTGCTGGACAAGAACAAGAGCGCTGGAGAAGGAGAACACCGCCACTGGATACTGCTGAGCCTTTGGATAGGAACCTATTTTATTTTCTTCTCCTTCTCTCACAACAAGCAGGAATACTATATTTTGCCTCTCTATCCGGCAGCCGCCTTGTGGGTGGCCATTTACCTGAAGCGCGCTGGTCCCTCCACCCTCCTGGCAGGAGGTGTGGGAGGGCTGCTGATGGCCCTTGTCCTGTTGCTTTTCTTGATCGGACAGGTATTGTTTGAGGAGGCCGGACTGTGGATTCCTCTTCTTCTGATTCCCCTTGTAGTATGGGGTCTTGTGGGTCGCCGCTACAGCCTCATGATAGCTGCTTTGTCCTTGTTCTACTTTGCTGCTTTTGGGCTCTACTTGAAACCGTTGGAGAAGTACAGACCTGTTTATCCCTTCGCTCAGAGGATTCAGGAAAGCACGTCCCAGGATGAGAGGACCAGAGGCTTTCAAGCCGGGTACTATAGATTTTCGGCACCAAGCCTGGTTTTTTATCTCAACCAGCCGATTTTTGAGGTGTTCGATCCTCAAGCCGCCGTCGAACTTCTGGAGTCGGAAGCTGCAATCTATATGATTGTCAGGGCTGAGGATTATCCGGAACTGGAAGAGGCTACCACCCGTCCCCTGGAAATTGTGGAAGTGCGACCGAACCTATATACTACCTCGCGAACTCTGATCGAAGGACTCCGCCGTGGCCAAGCTGACAACCTCCGAGAAAGCTGGACATCTCCCATCTATCTCATCACCAACCGAAGAAGTGACTGAGATTGGATTGGAGCTTTCAATCATCATTCCAGTTTTCAATGAAGTCCAGGCTCTCCAGCCGCTTTACGATCAACTCAAGTCAAGTCTTCACCCCTGGGAATCCAGCTGTGAGATCCTCTTCATCGATGATGGAAGCTCCGATGGGAGTACCCAGGAGCTCCAGCGCCTGGCTCGGTTGGATCCGAGGGTGCAGGTCCTGGAGTTTGTCCGAAACTTTGGGCAAACCGCTGCCATTGCCGCCGGTTTCGATCACGCCCGAGGGCAGATCATAATTCCCCTGGACGCGGATCTTCAAAATGACCCTCAGGATATTCCCCATATTATCGAAAAGCTTGAGGAGGGTTTCGATGTGGTCAACTGCTGGAGACGAGACCGGAAAGACCCCTGGCTGACTCGGATCTTTCCCTCTCGCATGGCCAATCTATTGATCAGTCGGATCAGTGGCGTCCATCTCCATGATTACGGCTGTACCTTGAAGGGCTATCGACGGGATCTGGTG
>JAPUKI010000425.1 GCA_027295745.1 Acidobacteriota bacterium | reverse complement strand
CCGAGGGAGGGTTGAGTGGCGATGGAACGTCGCCAGGCAGAACGGTCCGCTGCTTCCGCCTGGTTGGGTCAGGCACTGGCACGGCGGACAGCAGAGCTTGAGTATAAGGGTGCAGCGGGTTGCCATACAGCTCGCTGCTGGGTGCCAGCTCGACGATTTTCCCCAAATACATTACCGCAACCCGATCGCTGATGTATTCGACCACCGATAGATCGTGAGCGATAAAGAGGTAGGCCAGTTTGTAGCGTTCCTTGAGCTCAGCCAGCAGATTGATGATCTGTGATTGGATTGACACGTCCAGGGCGGAAACCGGTTCGTCGCAGACGATAAATTTGGGATTCAGGACCAGTGCCCGAGCGATGCCGATGCGCTGCCTTTGACCGCCCGAGAACTCATGAGGAAAGCGGTTGATATAAGCTGGATCCAAGCCACACTTCTCCAGCGTTTCACCAACCCTCTGGGCCCGTTCCCTGCGACTGCCTCGGCCGTGAATGGCCAGAGCTTCCCCGATAATGGCACCCACGGTCATGCGGGGATTGAGGGAGCTGAAGGGATCCTGGAAAATGATCTGCATATGCTGTCGCATGGCGCGTAGTTCAACGGCAGGCATCTTTGTGAGGTCCTTGCCCTCAAACAGCACTGTTCCCCCGCTGGCATCGATCAGGCGGAGAATCGAGTGACCCACGGTGGTTTTGCCGCAGCCGCTTTCTCCCACCAGCCCCAATGTCTCACCAGCTCCGACTTCAAAGGAGATATCATCCACTGCCTTCACGTAGGCGGCAACGCGGGAGAACAGTCCCTGGCGGACCGGGAAGTACTTCTTGAGGTGTTCCACGCGTAACAGGACTTCCGAGCTCACCGCTCTGCTCCCGTCATGGGGGACTTACCGTTTTCGATCAAGTGGCAGGCTGCCCAGTGTCCCGGCTTCACCTGGCGCAGTGGCGGTTCCTCCTGCTGGCATCGCTGCTCGGCAAGCGGGCAGCGGGGGTGAAACCTGCAGCCCGCTGGAAATTGCAGAGGGTTGGGTACCTGGCCGGGTATGACGTTCAGCTTGCGATCCTTCGACATGCCCAGGGTGGGCACCGAGGTCAACAGGCCGTGGGTGTACGGGTGAAGAGGCGAAGCAAAGAGCTCCCGCGTGCTGCTGCTTTCGACCACCTTGGAGGCGTACATCACGGCCACCTGGTTTGAAACTTCCGCCACCAACCCCAGGTTGTGGGTGATCAGTAGAATCGACATCTGAAACTCGTTTTGCAGCTCGGCCAGAAGCTCCATGATCTGGGCCTGGATCGTCACATCCAGGGCCGTGGTCGGTTCATCCGCAATGAGTACCTCAGGGTTACAGGCCAGAGCCATGGCAATCATGACCCGCTGACGCATCCCGCCCGACATCTGATGTGGGTATTCATCTATGCGTGTCTGGGCGGCCGAGATCTTCACCTTGCCGAGCATTGCGATGGTCCGATCCCGAGCCTCCTTCCGGGAGACGTCCTGGTGGACGCGAATCGCCTCCATGATCTGGTTGCCAATGGTGAACACCGGATTGAGCGATGTCATGGGCTCCTGAAAGATCATGGAGATGCGGTTGCCGCGCACCCTACGCATCTCCGGCTCGGAGCATTGGAGAAGATTGAGCCCGTCCAGCAGAATTTCGCCTTCCACGATCTTGCCGGGGGAGGCGATGAGCCGCATCACAGACAGGGCAGAGACGGATTTCCCGCACCCACTCTCACCCACCAGGCCCAGAGTTTCACCCTTGCCCAGTGCGTAACTGAGACCGTCCACCGCGCGAACCACGCCCTCCTCAGTGTAGAAGTAGGTCTTCAGATTCCGGACTTCCATCTGAGCGGAGCTCTGGTCTTTGACTTGCGTCATGGCTGCTGTTCCGGCAGATTCCTTCATTGGTGTTACTCCCTGAGCCGTGGATCCAGGGCGTCGCGCAGACCATCGCCCAGCAGGTTGTACCCCACCACCGTGACAACGATCGCCATTCCTGCAGCCAGGGGCATCCACCATTCGGTGAAGAGGTTTCCCTTGGTGTCGTACACGATATTCCCCCAACTGGGAGTTGGAGGTTGGACTCCCAGGCCCAGATAGCTCAGTGACGCCTCCAGCAGGATGGTGTTCCCGACTCGCAGCGTGGCCGACACGATGATGGGGGTCAGGGAGTTGGGAAGCAAATGGCGGAAGATCAGCCGCCCGGCTCCTGCCCCCAGGGCCCGCGCCGCTTGGAAGAACTCGCGCTCCTTGAGCGCCAAAAACTGCCCGCGCACCAGCCGGGCGACTCCCATCCACGACATCAGCCCAATGACCGTAATGATGATCCAGATGGATTGGTTCCGCCACAAGGCGATCACCGTGATGATCAGGATAAGCGTGGGAAAGGAGAGCATCATGTCCACGAAGCGCATGATGACGCTGTCCACCCAGCCGCCGTAGTAACCGGCCACTGCTCCCACCAGAGTCCCAATGGTTACCGCCAAGCCCATGGCCAGAAAGCCGACCAGCAGAGAGATCCTCGAGCCGTAGATGACACGGCTGAAAACGTCTCGGGCGAACCGATCTGTTCCCAGCAGGTGATCAAGCGAGGGAGGAAGCAAGCGTTCTTGCACCCGGTCACCTTGCTCGGCCGGATCATAGGGCGCCAGAAAAGGGCAGAGGAAGGCAACCAGATAGAGTGCCAGAATAATGACCGTCCCTACCACGGCCAGACGGTTCCGCCGGAATTGCCGCTTGACGATGGTCCACTGACTTTCAGGCAGCCGGGCCAGGCGGTCGGCTTGTTGCTTCCGTTGACAGGAAATGCCCGAGTAGAGCAGGATGGCGACCAGCATTCCCAGGACAAAGAGGGTACTGACCAGAAAATCCAGATCCCGTGGTTGGTAGGGTACGTTTGCTCCCGACAGCTTCGCCAGTGTGTGGGACAGCGATTCCCACATGGTACCAGCGTGCCAACCGGCAATGCCTACAAACAGGAGGAAGAGACCCAGAACCGTCGCCCCCTTGAGGGGTTGGCCCAGACGCCAATGACCTAATCCCGGAAGCCAGTCAGATGGTGACATGATTCAGGCAAGCCTCACTCGTGGATCCACCAACGCATACAGAATGTCCGCCACCAGGTTGCCCACTACCACCATGGTTCCGAAGATCAGGTTGACGGCCAGGAACATGGAATAGTCGCGCTGAAATGCTGCATCCACCGCGACACGACCCATGCCTGGCCAGCCAAAGACTTGCTCCACGATGACCGCTCCGCTGAAGAGAAAGGGCAGACTCAGTCCCACGATGGTGATGATGGGCATCAGGGCGTTGCGCAGACCGTGCTTGAAAACGACGACCCTCTCGGCCAGACCCTTGGCCCGGGCCGTGCGCATGTAGTCCTGACGGATGACCTCCAGCAGCTCTCCTCGCATGTAACGGGAGATTCCTGCGGCGGCGCCGGCCCCCAGCGTCAGGCTGGGCAAGAGGATATGGATGGCTCGGTCCCCGATTTTCCCTAGGGTGCTCATCGACTCATGGCGTACAATGTCGACCATTCCCGAGGCCGGGAACCAGTGGGTGGCAGAAACGCCGCCCGCAAAGAGAAACAACAGCACCAGTCCCAGGTAAAAGGAGGGCATCGAATAAAAGGTCAGCGCCGTGACACGGGTGACGTTGTCGAAGGCGGAATGCTGTCTTACAGCCGCCAGGATACCCAGGGCAATGCCCATAGTGAGCATGATGAGCAGGGCCAGGGCGGAGAGCTGAATGGTGTTGGGGAGAGCATCCAGGATTTCGTCTCTAACCGGCCGCTTCTTGGCGATGGAATAGCCGAACTCGAATTTCAGCACGACGCCCTGGATGTATCTCAAATACTGCACACCAAGCGGCTGGTCCAGTCCATAGATGCGGCGGATGTTCTCGCGGGCCTCGGGACCCATGTCGGGGTTGTAGAAGATGTCTGTCGGATCTCCCGGGGCGGCGTGGATGAGAAAGAAGTTGATGGTGAGCAGGCCGAGGAGCAGGGGGATCGAAATCAGAATTCGGCGGATGATATAGGTGTGCATTTAGGGCCGTGTCTATTAGCCCGGATTATGCATAAATTCTCTACTGCAGCGACGATATCATCCGGCGTGCTGCACCGCCAGCGTTGCGGGTCACGCGCCAGTCGGAGCCGCAGGCTTTAGCCTGCGGGCCCGTGGGCTAAAGCCCACGGCTCTGTTTTCCGGCGCTTTCGTCGCTTCATGACGAGAACCTATGCATAATCCGGGCATATTCCAAACTCTCTTCGAACGTCAAAATCCGCTCTGCACGGATTTCTGGGAGATCAAGCAGGAAAGACTTCAATACTTCTGCTGATCCTTGGGAACCCACCACTGTTCCAAGTTGTAATTCCATCCCACTGTTTCCATCTGGACATTCTGGAATCGCTTGTGGACAAAGTTGATATCCCTGGGCATATAGAGAAAAGTATAGGGTTGATCCTCGGCAATCATCTCCTGGGCCCGCCACCACATCTCCCTGGCCTTCTCAGCGTCCATCTCGAAGATAGCGTCGTCGTTGAGCTGGTCAAACTCGGGGTTGGAATAGGAGACGAAGTTGAACTTATCGTTAATGGAATCAGAATGCCAGATGGTCGTCATATCCATTTTTAGCCCCACATTCCAGCCTGCCACGGCCGCTTCAAAGTTCTTGTTATTCATGTCCCCAATGAATACGGTCCACTCCAGGATGTTGGGCTGCACTTCGATTCCCACCTGCTTGAACATGTCTTGAAGCAAGATCAGGATGTCCTCACGGATCTGGTTTCCCTTGTTGGTCTTCAAAGTGAAGGAAAAACGTTTGCCGTCCTGGTCCAGCCAGCCGTCCCCATCCGTGTCCCTCCACCCTTCTTCCCCCAGGTACTGTCTGGCCTTCTCCGGATCGTAAGGGAAGTCGGGCAGGTTCGGGTTGTGTGCCCAGATGATGGGCAGCACTGGACCTTTGGGGATTTGACCGAACTCCAGGAGCAGGGAGTCGATGATTTCCTGGCGGTTAATGGCCATGGTCAGAGCCTGCCTGACCTTCTTGCTCTGGAAGAGAGGATTACGCGTGTTCCAGCCAACGTAGGTGTAGGCACGGCTGGGAGAGATATAGGTCACCAAATCTTTCTCTCGAGACAGGGCCTCAAAAAGCCGGGGCGGCACACTCTCCATGAGGTCGATTTCACCGCTCTTGAGCTGGATGGCCAGGTTTTCCTGGTCGGGAACGATCTTAAAGATAATGCGGTTCAGTGCCGGCCGGCCGGCATAGAAATCCTGGTTGGCTTCCACCTCGATATACTGCTGCGCCTTCCACTCCTTGAAACGGTAGGGCCCGTTGCCTAAGGGATTGCGGTTAAAGTCGGTGCTGACCATCTCCTCGTCCGGCACTTTCTCCAGAATGTGCCTGGGCAGAATAGCTCCCACGACTGCATCCATCATCTGGTAGGGATAGACTCGCTCGAAGATGAACTTGACGGTGTAGTCGTCCACCACCACGCACTCCTTGATGAATTGCTTCCATTTGATGGCAGACCAGCCAATGTTCGGATTGCGCTGTTTTTCGAAGGTGAACTTGACGTCGTGGGCCGTGGTCTTGACCCCATCGTGCCAGAAAACATCGTCCCGCAGGTGAAAGGTGAGTTCCAGGTGGTCTTCTGAGAACTCCCATGACTTGGCAAGGGAGGGAGCATGAGAAAAGTCCGGATTCGTTCTCGTCAGGCCCAGAAACAAAAGACCGATGACGTCGCTAGCGCTCACCGTGGCCGAAGTCAGGTCGTTCAGGGAATCGGCGTCGCCAATGGTGCCAATCACCAGGGTATCCCCGCTGTCGTGTGGGCTCGTGTAATACTCGTCCCACTTGGCCTCGTACTCCGGGTTGCGCTCTTCGCTCCGCCCACGATCTCCCGGGAACTCCACCTCGATGACACGGGCTGAATCAGAGGGGGAGCCGCTGGGAGCCGAAGACGGGCTGCACGACAGGGCAGAGAGAAGAAGAGCAAGGGGCGCGGTCCAGGCAACCTTTTTCATTGTGGTTCTCCTTTTCGGCGGAAGACTTGAGGCAAAGCCACTCCTCGTGGCCAGGGGATTGTATCTTGGAGGTGAAAAGGGGGTCAAGGACCCTGCTTCTTCCCTCCCTGGATTGACGGATTTGCGGGCTTTCGCTAGGCTACCAGGTGAAACGATGAAAGACACACCTGAGGCCCCCGATGAGCAGCAGACTTCCCAGCCACCACCTCAACAGAAATCTTCGAATCGGGCGGCGCTGTTGATTTTAGCTTACCTGGGATTTTTAGCCCTGATTCCTCTACTGATGGAACCAGATGATGCTGAGGTGCAGTGGCATGCTAAGCACGGACTGGTGTTGACCTTGAGCTGGATGGCTCTCTTTGTGGCTCTGGCAGTCATCTCTGTCCTGCCAGGTCTTGGACTCATTATCGGCTTTGGCTTCTCTCCTTTTCTCCTGTTGATTATTTTCTTCTTTCACCTCTTCGCCATCGTCAAGGCGCTCCAAGGGGAACGGCTGACGCTCCCCGTGATTTCCGACTACGCTGACAAATGGTAGTGAGCGGCTGACTGCAGACTATCGGAGCCGCAGGCTTCAGACCTTCTCATTAAACACCCGCTTGATCTTGAATAAGGCACGGTGCTGTTGAGCCCCAACGGGGCGACAGGAAATAGCCAGGGGCGCAAGCCCCTGGAATCTGGAAGACCCGGGAAAGAGCCCTGTAAGGGCGACACAGAGAGAACAGATTTCGGAGTGCCGCCCTTACAGGGCTCCTCTCCAAAACTGCTCGATTACCGGGGGCTTGCGCCCCTGGCTATTTCCTGTCGCCCCTTCGGGGCTCCGGAGGTCTCTCGCCAGCCGGTCAGCCGGTCTGTTGTCAGCTGTCAGTTGTCAGCGGTCCGTCGGCACCTGAGGTGCCTTGGCACAAGTGCCTCCCACCTACTGTGCGCCCCTGGTCTGGGTCAAGATAAATCGGGGGTCTCAGACTGGCTCAAGGACTGAGCACGGAGTTGAAATGTTACAATAAATGGATGATAGATCCTCTTGAGAAAGTGAAAATCAAGGTGGAGTCCCAGCGAGGTTTCGGCTTCGTTTCTATCTTAGTGACCTTGGCGATTGTGGGGCTTCTGTACTTCGGCTATCAAGACCAGTTCGGGGTGACGCAGACGATCAGGACTGGAAACGTGGTAAAAAGTGCCGGGCAGGAAATGGCCTGCCAGATGAACCGTCAGGCCCTCGAACGCGCCATCATGACCTGGTCCATCAGCCATCCGGGCAAACAACCCACCCTCAAGGATCTGGAAAACGACGGCATTACCATACTGCCTTGTCCTGACGGTGGTCGCTTCAGGGTGGAGGGCGAAAAGGTCTACTGCTCACTCCACTCTACCTCCGGCTGATAGTTTCTCATGCTCAATCCTCTTGTGAAAGTCAAAGCCAGAATGGGTTCCCAACGAGGTCTCAGCTTGATTCCCATTGTAGTGGCCATAGCGATTATCGGGCTTCTCTTTCTCACTTCTCTCCACCAAGCCAGGACTCCAGGCGGAGATGGGAACGACCAGGGCTGGGAGAAGGGCCGGGCAGTCAACGGCCTGCCAGAAGACTCGTGCGGGCCTCGAACGAGCGGTCATGAATTGGGTCATGAACCATCCGGGCAAACAGGTGACCCTGAGGAATCTGCAAGAAGACGGGATCGTCATCACTCGTTGCCCACAAGGTGGGCGTTATAGTGTGTCTGGAGCAAAGATTT
>JAPUKI010000424.1 GCA_027295745.1 Acidobacteriota bacterium | reverse complement strand
CTCCCGGAAGTTCAGCGCTCAGCTTCTTGTTAAAGTGCGGGTGTGCCATCAGGAATGTGGTTCCTGCCAGAGTCAACACAAAAACTCCTATTTTTTTCACGGTTCATCCTCCTTCATATGAGTTGCGGTTGCCCCATAATATCAGACATGGGGTCCTCAAGTATCAATAAAATGGTCATTCACGATGTGCGATCAGGCGAAGGAGGCGATATAGGTACTCCGCAAAGGAACAAATACGGAGGGGCTTCAAGGGTTGTGCCTGATGTGTGCCCGCGACAAACTCACTCCAGCCAACTCAAACCAAAATAGAGGGTAATTTAAGCGATTTTCGGTATGGGTAATCTCCATTGCCATTCACCCCTCAAAGTCATAGCATTTAGAGAAAATTCTTCGATAGCTTGGGGAGAGAAACAATGTCGGCAAAACCATTAGCCACTACCTGGTCATGGAGCATCTGGAGTGAGAGACGCTGTCTGCTCGGTTAAAAAGGGCGTACTGCCTCTGGAGCAAACTCTGGAGTACGCCATCCAGATTGGCGATGCGTTGGATAAAACCCACCGGCAGGGTTTGGTACACCGGGATCTAAATCCACCGCCATCCAGGTCGCTTGACACCACGGCCGAAGATGTTAATCTTTATAAATTCACTCGAACTATTCTAAAATAACTCTGGCTGAAATCTATGAACGATAAAGAGCCGGAAGCACGATTTCCCGAGGTCGCCACTCTTCTCTCCCAGGTAGGCCGCGAATTACACAGACGCGGGTGGGCTTTGGGGACTAGTGGAAACTTCAGTGCGGTGATCACTCGAGATCCCCTGAGAGTTGCGATCACTCCTACGGGAATCGACAAAGGTACACTCTCTGCTGATCAGATTGTGCAAATCGACGGCAGTGGCGAAACCGTTGAGGACTCCCACCGACCTTCCTACGAGACCAGACTACATCTCATGCTATTCGAGCTGCTTGGAGCAAACGCTGTTCTCCATACTCACTCGGTTTGGAGCACATTGCTTTCCGAACTCCAGGCGAGCGAGGGCGGTATCAGTATGGAAGGTTATGAGATGTTAAAGGGACTCCGAGGTGTGAAGACACATCAACACCTGGAGTGGCTGCCGATCATCGAAAATTCTCAGGATGTGGTGACTTTGAGCGAGTCAGTAAAAGCACAACTCATACAGAACCCCGACTGCCACGGATTTCTACTCCGTGGGCATGGGCTCTACACATGGGGCCAAAGTCTAGGTGAGGCGAAGCGCCACGTAGAAATTTTGGAGTTTTTGTTAGAAGTCATGGGACGAATGTATTGGATCAAAGGGCGTGGATCCGATACTGTTTTTTCTGGAGATCGCTTGGCGCTAACAGAGCGCTAGGAAGGGACTCACTTATGGCTGTCTTGAGAATTCCGGACGAGAACCAAACTATCACCGATCCTAAAGCTATTGCCAAATATCTGTCCGCGATAGGTATCCATTACGAGCAGTGGGAACCCGCACATGTGATGGCAGAAGACGCGCCGGAGGAAGAAGTTCTGGAAACCTACGCGGATGAAATCGAGAAACTTAAAGAGAGCGGTGGTTACATTACAGCCGATGTGATTGACGTCAATCCAAAAACACCTAACTTGGAGGCCATGCTGGCCAAATTCGACCGAGAGCACTGGCACGATGAGGATGAGGTGCGATTTATCATTCAGGGCCGCGGGCTTTTTCACATCAAACCGAGCCAAGGCCCGGTGGTGGCGATCGAGGTGGCAGCAGGTGATTTAATCCGGGTACCCAGAGGAACTCGTCACTGGTTCAACCTTTGCGGCGAACGGGAGATACGCGCCATTCGTTTGTTCCAGGATGCTGCGGGTTGGACACCGCGTTACACGGACAGTGGCGTAGATAAAGGCTACGAGCCCGTGTGCCTGGGTCCCCAGTATATCCCCTCCCAGCCCAGCAAGAACTGAGTTGATGGTTCTGCAGTTCAGGGAGACGATCCGGGTCATCCTTCTAGACATCGAAGGCACAACCACACCTATAGAATTTGTGTCTGAAGTCCTGTTTCCTTACGCCCGTAAACAGGTGAAAGGATTTCTTGAAAAATACCTGAGTAGCGAGGAAGTCCGCTCCGATATCCAAGGATTGTGGGAACAACATGAGGCCGACATCCGCCAGAATCCGGATGATCTCCCTTTCTGGCAGGGTGGTTTATCGGATCGTGAGCTGGAACCTATCGTCGGTTACATCCACTGGTTGTCAGACCAGGATCGCAAGTCCCCTGCCTTGAAATCACTGCAAGGAAAAATCTGGAAGGTGGGTTACCAGTCGGGAGAATTACAGGGTCAGATTTACGCGGATGTTCCACCAGCCTTCAGGGAATGGGTTCAGCAAAAGAAGGACATTTGCATCTTTTCATCGGGCAGCATCCTTGCCCAAAAATTGCTTTTTAAGAGCACCACCTCCGGTGATCTCACTCAGCTCATTCGGTCATACTTCGACACAACAACGGGACCCAAAAAGGAAGGGAGAAGTTATCATCGTATCGCGGCTGAGCTCAATTTGGTGACATCGGAAATCATGTTTGTTTCCGATGTTATCGAAGAACTGGATGCAGCACGATCCGCAGACCTGCAGACAGTGCTATGCGTGCGACCGGGGAGAGAACGACCTGGGAACCCTGAACATCCCGTTATTCATACTTTCGATGAATTGTTCCGGAGAAACCGGAAATCAGAACTTCACCCTTCTGGAGCGTCAGGGGAATGAGAAGCAAGTGGGACCTCTGTTCCATTCTGGTCTCCTGCAGATCCGGCGGGTTCCGTCGCCGAAGCCGCGGACGAGCAAATCAACGTCGTCTGGAAAAGAGGTAGTTCTGCCGCATCCTAGAAGCTCTGTACTGGGGCTTTTCCGACTGGGACGATCAGACAGTTCGACTAGACTTGGAATGCCTTTCTGATGCTGACCGTCAAAAACTTAGTGCAGTGGCGCTACCTACCAGAGTCGTGCAACTGTGCCTGTTTCTTCAAGTGTTATTCGGACAGCAGGATATGAAGAAACTAGTAGAAGGTGCTGTTGAAGAAACTTTGGCCTAGGGTATGAGCGAAGAAGGCGATGAGGGAGTGCACTGATGCGTTTCCTACTATGATAACTTGCAATCATGCTCCTCTGGAAGCCGTCGCCTGAGCGCATCGACCAGGCCAATCTGACTCGCTTTATCCAAGCTGTTCACGCCAGCCGAGGGGTTCCGGTCAAAGACTATCCATCCCTGTATCGTTGGTCCATCGAGGACCCTGAGGAATTTTGGACGGCCGTCTGGGAATTTACTGGAATTATCCATTCCAGGAAGTGGGACCAGGTGTTGTTACGGGGTGAAACCATGGCACAAACGCAATGGTTTCCTGGAGCAAGACTGAATTTCGCTGAGAATCTACTTCGACGTCGAGATGAGCGCCCTGCGCTGGTCTTCTGGAACGAACTGGGACGTCAAAACATGCTTAGCTGGGCCGAACTCTACTGCGAGGTCGCGCGTCTGTCTAAGGCCCTGCGAGCAAGGGGTATTCAGAGAGGAGATCGGGTCGCGGGTTTCTTGCCAAACGTCCCTGCCGCTGTTATCGCCATGCTGGCCGCCACAAGCATCGGCGCCATTTGGTCGTCCTGTTCACCCGATTTTGGCGTCAAGGGTGTGCTGGACCGTTTCAAGCAAATCCAGCCCAAGGTTCTTTTTACGGCCGATGGCGGCCTTTACGCTGGAAAGAGAACTGATCCTCTGCAAACCGTTGCCAAAATCGTGCCACAAATAGCTGCCATCGAGCAGGTCGTTGTCGTACCCTATCTGGAATCGACGCCTGGAATCACCTTGCCTGAGAAGGCGACTCTCTACTCCGACTTTGTAAGAAATGTCTCCGAGTCCGAAATTGAATTCGAACAGCTTCCCTTCAGTCATCCCCTTTATATCTTGTACTCCTCCGGCACCTCGGGTGCCCCTAAATGCATCGTGCATGGAGCCGGGGGAACATTGATTCAACACCTGAAAGAACTGGTTCTACACACTGACCTTAAATCGGAGTCCCGCATCTTTTACCACACCACCTGTGGGTGGATAATGTGGAACTGGCTGGTGAGCAGCCTGGCAACCGGAGCCACCGTGGTACTCTACGACGGTTCTCCTTTCCATCCCAGAGAGGACATTCTTTTCGATCTGGCCCAACAGGAACAACTCACTGTTTTTGGAACCAGCGCCAGATATCTGGCTCTAGCCCAAAAGAAGGGTCTGAAGCCTCGAAAAACACACTCACTGCCGAGTTTGAGAACCATCCTGTCGACAGGTTCTCCTCTGGCGCCGGTCAGTTTCGACTATGTTTACCAAGAGGTCAAACCCGAAGTGTGCCTCTCGTCAATCTCAGGAGGGACCGACCTGATCTCCTGTTTCGCCACCGGCAACCCCATTGGGCCTGTGTACCGAGGTGAGCTTCAGGTTCGCGGCCTGGGAATGAAGGTGGAGGTGTACGACCCGGTTGGAAAATTGCTGCGCGGTCAAGTTGGTGAGCTAGTTTGCACAGAGCCTTTTCCCTCCATGCCGGTTTGCTTCTGGAATGATCCGGATGGTGAAAAGTACCATCAGGCCTATTTCAGTTACTATCCCGGAGTTTGGCGGCACGGAGACTGGGTGGAACTGACAGAGCATGACGGCTTGATCATCCACGGGAGATCGGATTCGACATTGAATCCGGGAGGAGTGCGAATCGGCACTGCCGAGATCTATCGTCAGGTAGAGGAATTGGAGGAAGTTCTGGAGAGCATGGCGGTGGGACAGCATTGGGAGAACGATATTCGCATCGTTCTCTTCGTCAAGCTCCGAGACAACCTACAACTCACAAAGGATCTCAAGAACCGAATCCAGCAGCACATCCGCCAAAACACTACGGCTCACCATGTACCCAAAAAGATCCTCCAGGTCCCAGATATCCCCAGGACGATGTCCGGAAAGATCAGCGAGACTGCGGTACAACGGATGCTCGATGGGAAACCTGTCGAAAACAGGGAAGCATTGGCCAATCCGGAAGTCCTCGAATTTTTCAAGAATTTACCGCAACTCGACGATTGATATGTGGAGAACGGTGAAGTGACAAACAGAGGAAA
>JAPUKI010000423.1 GCA_027295745.1 Acidobacteriota bacterium | reverse complement strand
CCCCACATTTCTCATAGAGCAGGTTTGGCGAGAAGCCCTGTAAGGGCGGCACTCCGAAATCCTTTCTCTCTGTGCCGCCCTTACAGGGCTCTCATCTGGGTGTTCGATATTCCAGGGGCTTGCGCCCCTGGCTATTTCCTGTCGCCCCGTTGGGGCTCCGGAGCAGCTGGCTCGGTAGCTCCCGCCACTTCAGCAGACCGTTCGAGAGTTTGACCTGCCAGAAAAGGTGGCATGGGGCAATCGAGGGAATCGGCAATGGCTCGCAGCAGTTCACCCTCCTGGACCTTCACCTGATAATCATGACTCACGCAGGCACCACAGGCACGCAGGAGCCGTCGCTTGAGAAGAGGGGTGATGAGCGTAAGACGGTCCAGGGCCCTGCTCAGCGCTTCAAAGCCGCACTCCTCTTCCTTCTGCAGGCTGAGTTTAAGGCGGCTTTTTTCTAACTCTTCCACTCCCTGGGCAAAGGCCTGCCTGGCCTGCTCTTCCGTATCGTGCCCGACATGGGCGAGGCTCGACAGCAAGAGAGCGATCTCGTTGCTGAGTGGTGCCAGGGAGCGATACTTGGGGGCTGGAGGTTTGGTTTCGCGGAAGTACGAATCGAGATGGCGGCGCAGAATATGATGCAGCGTGTACTCAAACAGGTCGATCTTCTGGTCAGCCTCAACCAATTGCTCGACCAGCCGAGTAAACTCCTCGTACTGGGGATGGGAGAGAGCACGCAAGGACGGTAAGGCCAAGTCCACCAGGGGGAGGCGTGTTTCCGGAGGGCAGCGGTCAATCAGTGTTGAGCTCTCCAGAGTTTCTCGAGCCACCAGCCGATCCTTGGACTCGTTGAGCAGTCGAAACTGAGCCCGACGGGTTTCCGAGTCGCGGCTCAGGAGTAAGGCAAAAATGATGGCCCGGGCCGTGGAGGGCTCATGGACACTAGCGGTCAACTGCGAGGGCAGCGCCGCAAGGAGAAGGGCGGCATAGGCCAGATGGGCCTCCGTCAGCTTCCCGAAGAGTTGAGTCATCTCTTGTGGAATCACTGGAATGGTCTGGGTAGCTGGAGCTCCCGGGGGAGAAGTGGATGCTGCTGGCTTTGGGGCGGTGGCCCCAGCCTGGGCCGCGAAAGGTGCCAACTCTCCCTTGTCGCGCTCGGCGAGGGTCTTCTGGGAAGGAAGCTCTACCACCGGGAAATTGCCGTTAAAGGAGGGTTGGATGCGTTTGATGCGCTTCTTCAGCGGAGGATGAGTGGCCATGAAGCTGAAAGCACTTTTGGCCTGGGCGGGAGGCAGGCGCTTTTCCCGGGCAAGGGCTGGCGGTTTGGCGCGATGCATCCCATCTGAGAAGAACAGGTGGCTTGCCTCCTCAGCCTTGGGGTTTTCGATACGGGAGCCGTAGACGAGGCCTCCAATCTTTTTGAGTGCATCGGCGATACCGTCGGGATTTCGCGTGAACTGAACGGCTGAGGCGTCAGCCAGGAATTCTCGCTGCCGGGACACGGCACTCTTGATGAGCTTGCCGAAGAAGACGCCCACGTAGCCGATGATTAAAAGCGCACCTCCCAACATCAAAATGGCAGCACCGCCCTCCTTCCTGCGGCCGGAGACTCGGGTGCTCCTCAGGATCACATATCCAATCATGGCAATGACCAGGATGCCGTTCAAAACCCCTATCAGCCGAAGGTTCAGGCGCATGTCTCCGTTGAGGATGTGGGAGAACTCATGGGCAATCACTCCCTGCAGCTCGTCTCTGGACAAGATCTGGATGGTTCCCTGCGTCACCCCAATCACGGCATCTGCGGGGCTGTAGCCTGCGGCGAAGGCGTTGATGCTGTTTTCCTCTTCCAGGAGGTAGACCGAGGGCACGGGTGTTCCGGAGGCGATGGCCATTTCTTCCACCACGTTGAGAAGACGGCGTTCCTGGGGATTGGCGGTGTTGGAATCGATCAGACGACCTCCCAGCCAGCGGGCCACCACCTCTCCGCCCGCTGAAAGCGCGAAAACCTTGTAAACGCTTCCAATGACTATGACGCTCAGAGCTGCCGCCGTGACCCACAGGAACCACTCAGGGTTCCACCATTGAAGTGGAAGCTCGGAGGTGACATAGATATCGAAGCCGAAAAAGATGGTGATCACGGCGAAATAAATGGCAAGAATGATCAGGATAACCGCCAGAATAAAGTAGGCGATCAACCACCGGGTACTTCGGTGGGCCTGGTCCTGAAGCTCAAAGAAATCCATCGTATGGGTTGTAGGTACCGCCATGTCACCTCAGTGTTTTCGAGAGAAGGAGTTCGGGGACTGACCCGAATTCCCGAATTCCTTTTAGAAGGAGACCTTGGGAGCTTCTCGTTCCTCGGCAGCCTCGATTTCGAACAGCTCGGCCTGGTTGAAGCCCATGGAGTTGGCAATGATGACGCTGGGGAACACTAAACAGCGCGTGTTGTAGACCATGACGGAATCGTTGTAAGACTGTCGTGAGAAGGCGATCTTGTTCTCCGTTGTGGAGAGCTCTTCCATGAGCTGGGCCATATTTTGATTGGCCTTTAAGTCAGGGTAAGCCTCTACCACGGCAAACAGGCGTCCCATGGCGCCGGTCAGGGCCGTCTCTGCAGCCATCAAGCCTTTCATGGAACTGGGATCCCCGGGGCTCCCGGCAGCTCGTTCACTGGCCGCCGAGGCTTGATTGCGTGCCTTCACCACCGCCTCCAGTGTCTCCCGCTCGTGTTTGATATAACCCTTGGCTGTTTCGACCAGATTCGGAATCAAGTCGTAGCGCCGCTTGAGCTGGACATCAATCTGGGCAAACGCATTCTTGAAACGATTGCGCAGACGCACCAGCCGGTTGTACATGCCGACCACCCAGGCGATGAACGCCACTACCACTACCAGGAAGATCAGTATTAGAGTCATAGTTTTTTCCCCTTATCTTGGCTTTTGGATTGCAGGATGTAGCTCACAAGATCAGGATATCGGAATTTGCCGGTGTCATGTGAAAAAAGGAAGGGGAAAAAGGAGAAAGTCGCCTGGCGACTACTCGCCGAACAGGGCCTGGGCCAGAAGGCCTACCACCAGCGGAACGGGCAACATCAGCGTCCACCGGATGGCGGTAAAGCGCCAGCCGATAAAGCGAATTTCGAAGAGGGCATTCAACAAGCTCAGGCTCGACCAGCTGGTCACGAGTATGACCGTGTGTGCCAGTCCGATGCCGAGTTCGTGAAGGGTACTGATGAGGGGAAGGACGACGTAGGGACCTCCGGGCATCAACGCCCCCATCCCCTCGGCAAGAAACAATCCTCCCCACCCGGAATCAGGTCCAATCCAGTTCTGAAGCCCTTCCTGGGGAAGTAGGAGTCTGACATAGCCGATGGTGATGAATGCCATGACCAGCAGAGGCAGGACACCCAGCAGGGTGTGCCATCCTTGCATGAGGCCGCGCCGGAGGCTGCCATCATGCCGCCGCCAGGCGTAGATGAAGAGGATCAGTGTCGGTATGAGGAGGCTAAAGGTCGCCACGCTCATAATTTGATCCCCTGGCGGATGTGTTCCACCTGCCGCCCAGCCAGCGCCTGGGAAAGAAAGCCCAGCAGCGGAGGCACCAGAAGTGTGGCCACGAGTCGGGCCACAGTTAGGCGTGGGCCCAGTAAGGCGAACTCTAAGGGCAAGCGCATGATTGGCCACAGGTTTTTGGCTGAGACGAATGCCACCACGACTCCCAGGCTGGCACCGGCCCTGAGCAGCGTGAGGGCTATGGGATAGTAAATATAGGGTCCGCCCGGGATCAGTACTCCACTGACACAAGCGAGCAAGATGCTTTGCCAGCCCGAGCCTTTTCCCAGCCAACGGGTGACTCTTTCCTGGGTTAAGAGGTTCTGAATCAGGCCGGCGATAAAGAAAGCGCACAGCAGCAAGGGTGCCATCAGGAACAATGATTGAAGCCCACCTACTACCCCGGCCAGGGCCAGTTCCCATCCACCTCGCTGCCAGGCCGCCCCGGCCAAAAGCAAAACGACCCCGCTCAGTACCAGTGTGGTTCGTTCTCGCATGTTATTCGTGCGTGGGAGGCACCTCAGGTGCCGAATTCCTGCTCAAAAGGTTCATTCTCATCTCCAGAGTCTTCATTCTGGAGTCTTCATTCTGTCTTCTGTATTCTGTATTCTGTCTTCTTTCTCTCATAGGTCAGAAAGCTGTAGTGATAGGAGTTCTTTGCATCGGATGCTCGGTTCTCCTTGACGATCAGCTGCCAGTCTGACTCATCGAACTCTGGAAAAGTCGTATCTCCCTCAAATTCCTGGTCAATGGAGGTCAGATAGATTCGGTCAGCTCGAGGAAGCATCTGTTGGTAAATCTGCGCTCCGCCGGCTACGAATACTTCACTGTCCTGGCTAGCCATTTGCAGCGCTTGTTCGATGGAGTGGGCCACCAGCACTCCTGTCGGGCTGTAACTGCTTTGGCGGGTGATCACCACGGTGGTGCGACCTGGGAGGGGACGGCTGATTGACTCAAAGGTCTTGCGCCCCATGAGCAGGTGGTGACCCATGGTCAGGTTCTTGAAGCGCTTCCAATCACCCGGCAGCTTCCAGGGCAGGCTGTTGTCCCGCCCAATCACCCGGTTGGCTGACATGGCGGCAATGATGGAGAGCCTCATACGGCGACCAGCGCAGGAATGTGGGGATGGGGATCGTAGTTCTCCAAGGTGAAGTCGTGGTAATCGAATTCGAAGATGGAACTGACCTTCGGGTTCAGTCTCATTTGCGGGAGAGGCCTCGGCTCTCGAGTGAGCTGAAGTCTGGCTTGTTCGAGATGGTTGATGTAGAGGTGTCCATCGCCCAGTGTATGGACAAATTCAGCCGGTTTCAGCCCACAGATCTGGGCGACCATCATTGTGAGCAGAGCGTAAGAGGCAATGTTGAAAGGGACTCCTAAAAAGACGTCCGCGCTGCGCTGATAGAGCTGGCAGGAAAGAGTGCCCTTGGTGACGTAAAACTGAAAGAGGGTGTGACAGGGTGGAAGCTTCATTTTGTCGGTATCGGCGACGTTCCAGGCGCTCACAATGTGGCGGCGGGAATCCGGATCGCTCCGAATCTGCTCGATGACCCTGGAAATTTGATCGATGTGGTCTCCTCCCGGAGTTGCCCAGGAGCGCCACTGGTAACCATAAATAGGACCGAGGCTGCCCTCTTGGTCGGCCCACTCGTCCCAGATCGTGACACCATGCTTGTTCAGATCGCCAATGTTCGTGCTTCCTGAGAGAATCCACAGGAGTTCATAAATCACCGAACGGAGGTGCAACTTTTTGGTGGTGAGCAGGGGAAACCCGTGCCCCAAATTGAAGCGCATCTGATAGCCGAAAACACTGAGAGTCCCGGTACCAGTGCGATCGTCTTTTTCCACGCCGTGCTGGAGAATGTGCTCCAGCAGGTCGCGATATTGTTGCATAATCCAATTAAATCACAGCAACACGACATCGGTCAGAGCTCAGAAAATGCCCACACAGTATACTGACAAGGTCGAAGATCAAGAAAGGAGCCAATCGAATGGGAGAGCCGTCACGAAAGACAGACGTTGTTGTAATCGGTGCAGGCCCCGGTGGTTACGCCGCAGCTTTTCATGCCGCCGACCTGGGTCTGCAGACTACCCTGGTGGACAGCCGCGAAACGCTGGGCGGAGTCTGTCTTCATGCCGGCTGTATCCCGTCAAAGGCACTCCTTTTTGTCTCACTTCTTTTGAGCGAGGCGCGCCGAGGGGAGGAGTTTGGGATTCACTTTGGTAATCCCCGGATTGATCTGGAGAGACTGCGTCAATGGAAGGACGGGATCGTGAGTCAATTCGCCAAGGGGCTCTCTGACTTGGCCAACCGTCGCGGTGTCGAGTTCATACGTGGCTGTGCCAGTTTTGAAAACTCCCACTCGCTTCGCCTGAAGGAAAGTGAAATCTCCCAGATCACCTTCAAACACGCCATCATTGCCACGGGATCTCGCCCGATGGGAATACCGGGGATTGCAATTGAAAGTGGTCGAGTGATGGATTCCACAGGGGGACTGAATTTGGAGGAGGTGCCCAAAACACTGCTGGTGGTAGGAGGTGGATATATCGGCTTAGAGCTGGGAACAGTTTATGCAGCTTTAGGGAGCCAAGTGACGTTGGTCGAGATGACCGATGGTCTGCTGCCGGGGGTTGATCGGGATTTGGTCAGACCCCTGAGCAGACGGATTCAGGATGTGTTTGCCCAGGTTCACCTCAATACCAGGGTTGTAGCAATGAAGGAGACCCGACAAGGCATCGAGACGACATTTGAGGGCGAGATGGGGGAGCAGAGGACCTTTGAAAAGGTCCTGGTTTCCGTGGGCCGTCAGAGCAATTCGGATGAGTTGGGTCTGGAAAACACCAAGGTCGAGAGGGATGAAAAAGGGGCCATCCAGGTCGATCAGCAAGGCCGCACGGCCGACAGCGATATTTTTGCCATTGGTGATGTGGCCGCTCTCCCCATGCTGGCCCACAAGGCCACCCGGGAAGGGAAGCTGGTTGCCCAGGTGATCGCGGGGCGATCTGTTGCCTTTGATAATGTTGCCATCCCGGCAGTGGTCTTCACCGATCCGGAGGTCGCCTGGTGCGGATTGACTGAAACTCAGGCCGAAAGTGAGGGCCGGAAGATCAAGGTCACACGTTTCCCCTGGGCTGCTTCAGGTCGAGCGCTAACGCTTGGCAGAAGGGATGGATTGACCAAGATGATCTTTGATCCCCAGACCGGTCAGGTTCTGGGCGTTGGATTGGTTGGACCCCATGCCGGGGAACTCATTGGAGAAGGTGTGTTGGCTGTTGAAATGGCGGCGGTGGCAGAAGACCTTGCCAGTATCATTCATACCCATCCTACCCTCTCTGAGACCTTGGGCGAAGCGGCTGAGGCCTTTCTGGGACAGGCCACCCATCTTTATCGGAAGTAAGGAGGGAGTTCCCCTCGCGATTCGAGTCCTCTACGGGCTGCACGGTGCTCTTGAGCCCCGAAGGGGCGACAGGAAATAGCCAGGGGCGTAAGCCCCTGGAATCTGGAACACCCGAATAAGAGCCCTGTAAGGGCGGCACAGAGAGAAAAGATCTCGGAGTGCCGCCCTTACAGGGCTCATAGAGGCAACTCCGAGAAACGTGGGGACAGACTACCCGTTCACCTCATTTTTGAAATGAGGTGAACGGGTAGTCTGTCCCCACGTTTCTCCCCTGTCGCCCCTTCGGGGCTCCGGAGGTCTCTGTTGGGAATCACATGCAGTGACCTGGAGTTGTCTGGTTCTTCGGCACCTGAGGTGCCTCCCACGCTCTTCTCCTTGTGGTTTGGAGAATGTGGGGGCGGCCCTCAGGCCGCGAAGACGGGACTGTGTGATTCAGTCGGTTGTCTTTGCCTGGTGATGGCAGTATCTTGGGAGATGTGGGAAGAGCCCGCACTATGCATAATACGGGCTAAGGAGACTTTGAAATGGCGCGCAAGAGTTTAGATAGTTTCGGGGTCCGCTCCACTTTAACAGTGGGCGGACGGGAACTGGATTATTTTAATCTCACCTCCGAGGTGGAAGGCCTTGGGAATATCAGCCGATTACCCTTCTCGCTGAAGATCCTGCTGGAAAATTTGCTTCGTCACGAAGACGGGGAAGCTGTGACGGGTGAAGATATAGAGGCCATGGTCAGCTGGGAACCGAAAAAACCACCAGAGAGAGAAATCGCTTTCACCCCGGCACGGGTTCTTCTGCAGGACTTTACGGGTGTTCCCGCACTGGTTGACCTGGCCGTGATGCGCGACGCCATGGCCGAAATGGGAGGAGATCCGGGCAAGATCAATCCTCTGGTCCCTGCCGAACTGGTCATCGATCATTCGGTTCAGGTTGATTCTTTTGGTCGCCTCAACTCGCTCCAGCTCAACGTGGAGAAGGAGTTTGAGCGAAATCGGGAACGGTATGCGTTTTTGCGCTGGGGACAATCCGCCTTCCATAACTTCCGGGTCGTCCCGCCCGCTACCGGCATCGTGCATCAGGTCAATCTGGAGTATCTGGCCCGAGTGGTGTTTGAGTCCGAGATAGAGGGCCGAGCAATCGCCTATCCGGATACGCTGGTGGGATTGGATAGCCACACGACCATGATCAACGGACTGGGAGTCCTGGGATGGGGTGTGGGTGGGATCGAGGCGGAAGCGGCCATGCTGGGCCAGCCCATCAGTTTACTCATCCCCCAGGTGGTTGGGGTCAAATTGTTGGGAGCCCTCCCGGAAGGTACCACAGCCACGGACCTGGTGCTGACCATTACCCAATTGCTCCGTGAGAAGGGTGTGGTTGGGAAGTTCGTGGAGTTCTATGGACCCGGGATTGGGCAGCTTTCTCTGGCCGATCGGGCTACGCTGGGCAACATGTCTCCGGAATACGGAGCCACTTGCGCGATCTTTCCGATTGACGCGGAAACTCTCGCGTATTTGCGATTCACCGCTCGCAGCCCCGACCGGGTCGCACTGGTAGAGACTTACGCGAAAGCGCAGGGTCTTTTTCATACCCCTGACAGTCCTGAGGCAGAATACAGTGACACTCTGGAGCTGGACCTGGGAACAGTGGAGCCGAGTCTGGCTGGACCCAAGCGGCCTCAGGACCGCATCCCCCTGCGACGGTCCAAGGAGGCCTTTGCGGAGA
>JAPUKI010000422.1 GCA_027295745.1 Acidobacteriota bacterium | reverse complement strand
TTCCTCCTACGGCCTTGATCATCAGGAATCGTTGTCCGTCGGGTGAGATGTCATAGTACTGATATCCAGGAACGAATACGGTCGACACATACCTTCCTTCAAACAACACTTCAGGTCTGCCTGCACGAAAGGTGGGTTCCGTTTGAACGGACACAACCATCATCTTGTCGCCACTGCGATAAAAAAATTTCGGTGCCGTCAGGTGACCAAACCGGCTGTCCTCCGCCTTCTTCCCCTGAGACCAACCATTTGACATCAGGATTCGGGTAGGGGCTTACGTAAACATGGTTGTGACCTAGTTCATCTGAAACATAGGTAATCCATTCTCCGTCAGGGGAGAACTTAGGGCAGCATTGAAAAGTGGGCGAAGTGATGAAAGGTTGTGGCTCACTGTCGCCCTCTATGGGAAGCACCAAAATGTCGCCGGGGTCCTGACCATAGATTAACACTCTGCCATCAGGCGTCAGGGAACCAGGCAGCACTGCTATCGGAGAGGGAACGGTAAGATGCTCGATTGGACCGCTACCATCGGCCAGTTGTCGGGAAATAGCACGCAGACCCTCCTCGTCCCGCCCTTGGAAAATGATCCATTTCCCGTCGGGTGACCAAGTTTCCACGGAGCCATGCCCAAACGTCAAACGTCGCAACGATTCGCCTTCCAAATCGTAAATCCAAAGGTCTTGTCCCTCACCACTTCTGGAAAGGGCTAACGCAACCTCTTCTCCATCGGGTGAGATACGAGGGCTTCCGAAGCTCACTTCCTGCTGTATAATCAGACTTTCCGTTCCCTTTCGATCTACCCAGACGAGCCTCTGTACATCTGGCTGAGCAGGGATATAAACGAGCGTCCCCTCATCGGATAAGGCGTAGTCGACACTTCCTGAAGTGTGCCGCCTGACTCCTTGAAGGACAGGGACTGGGTCACCAGTCACTGCAAGCGTGGCGAGATCAAACGGCACCGCCATCAGGTTTCCTGTTGCTGCCTGCCCATAGATCAGATGTCCCGTGTTTATGTACTTAGCCTGCCTGCCATCTTCGATTAGGATCTGCTGTTCTCCTGTCTCTAGGGACAGCACAGCAATCTGCGAGTTGTCAGGCCCACGCCGAATCGTCAAGAGAAGGGCCTTGCCGCCGGTTAAGAACTGCGGATCCCAATACCCAGTTTCTCCTTTATCAGAGTCTGGGGTGGCCAGGATCTCCCGCTCACCTCCAGCGGCAGAGACACGGTAGAGAGCGGATAGACCAGAATCGGAGAAAGCCGTGAACACAATCGTGTCTTCAGAACCCCAGCTCCCACCCAGAACAAGTGGGCAGTCACAAATGGTGATGAGTGATCCTGTTACGAGCGAAACCTTTTTCAGTTCGTTTCCCGCACGGAACGCTAGAGTCGCCCCATCGGGGGAGAAAAACGGACTCCCCCGATTAATGCCCTCAGTCCCAGGGATTGGCTTGTCTACAAAATCGCTCAGTGAGCGCAGGTAGAGTTGGTTCCCCTTCTCTCCTACAGCCACGTAAGCAAGGTGCCTCCCATCTGCTGAGATTGCTAGGTCATTTTCAATGATGTTCGCCAAGGGTGTTGTCAGTGGAGGGGTGATTACAAATTTTGTCGCTGGCCGCTGTTCGGGTGCGGATGGCTGCATTAAGATCCAGACAGCAAGACCTGTAATAACGGCTCCCAGCGCAACCAGACCCACTGCCATCGCCCACAACCGTCGTGCAGGCTGACCTGCACTACCCATGCCAGGTGGCGATATCGTTGTAGATCCAGTCAATGCCTCCTCGATGAGGATCCTGGCACCATCAATGTGCTGAAGGCGTTTGTGAGAGTCTTTTTTCAGGCATCGGCTCAGAAGAAATCGAATGGTGTTAGGGACAGTTTTGGGTAACAGATCCCACTCTGGTTCACCTTTGAGAATTGAAGCTATGGTGTCAGTAACCGTCTCTCCTTCAAACGCCCTCTTGCCTGTCAGCAATTCAAAAAGCACACTTCCAAAAGCGAAATTATCGGCCCTCTTATCTACAGGCTTCCCACGAGCCTGCTCGGGACTCATATAAGCGGCTGTTCCCAGAATCACGCCAGCTCTGGTCATTGCCTCGGTCAGGGTGGGTGATTGAGAGATGTCCGTCACGGGCGCTTCTGCCTCAAACGCTTTCGCTAAACCAAAGTCCAGGATCTTGACCTTACCTTCCGGAGTGACCTTCACATTGGCAGGTTTCAAGTCACGGTGGATGACGCCCTTTTCATGTGCTGCCTCTACGCCCTCGGCGATCTGGCGGCAGACTTCAAGAGCCTCATCAACGGGGAGTGGGCCTTTTGCAACACGCTCAGCCAGGGTTTCGCCCGGGACCAACTCCAGGGCGAGAAAGCGCACACCGTCAGCCTCTTCCAGACCATAGATGGCGGCAATGTTGGGGTGATTGAGCGAGGCCAGCAGCTTGGCTTCTCTCTCAAAGCGGGCCAACCGCTGCGGGTCTTGGGTAAACTGCTCGGGCAAGACCTTGATGGCCACTTCACGGTCCAGCTTGGTATCCTCAGCACGGTACACCACCCCCATGCCGCCCTGGCCGATCTTTTCGATGACTTTGTAATGGGAAATGGTCTGGCCGATCATGTCTCCCCCTGAGTGCAGGTGTGATGCGTGCTCAATGTTACGCCTGGAGGAGGACAAAGGCAATGGAAATCACACGGTTGGAAGCCTAGTTCTGGAGTTGTTGTGCCGCCCTTACAGGGCTCTGATCTGCTGCTGCATCCTACCCAGGGCTACGCCCTGGGCTATTCCATGTCGCCCCGTTGGGGCTCCGGAGGTGTCTCGCCACCCGGCCAGTGGGCTCCGGAGGTGACGAGGCTCAAACAGAGCCGTGGGCTTTAGCCCACGGGCCAGCTGTCAGCTGTCTATGGTCTGTGGTCTGTGGTCTGTGTTCAGTGGCTCACAGTAGCGGAGATTTCCGAACAACTCATGTGCAGAAGGGCCGCATGAGCGCCAATTTCAGTCAGACCCAGGCTTGTGCTTCCGATCTGATGGCACACCGTGCATCCGAACCGCTCAAAATCGAGGCGGGT
>JAPUKI010000421.1 GCA_027295745.1 Acidobacteriota bacterium | reverse complement strand
GAATAGGAGTTTTGAGCGGTTCCCTCGGAGTGCATGAGTTGGCTTCTCATCCGGTACCTCGCCTCCTTAGGAAAAAAGCCAGAGAGATTGGTTCCCTCTCTCGAGATTTTCTGAGAGCCGGCTAGCCCGAGGCGCGTTCGTCACTTCGTGACGTCGTGCTGTCGTGGGCGCTCCGTGCCCAGAAAAAAAGAATTCATTTTGAATTTTGAATTTCCGCTGAACGCTTACCGCGCTCAGCGGTTAGCGTTCAGCGGCCAGGTATTCGGCCAAACTCTGGGCCTCCTCATCGGAGAACCTTAACCTCGGTGTGGTTGATTTAGGCTCTGGCTCCTGATGGTTTTTCAGAAATTCCCCTAGCCACTTGAGATCGCGACGATTTGCGATGTTGCTCAAATCGGACGCTATCGGGGCGCCTACCTGATTAAGAACATGGCATAGGTTGCAATTTCTTTGCTTATAGACTTGCTCTCCCGGATCTTGAAGGTCCCCGGCTGTCCCCGCTTCTGACTGAGCAACGATGGTTTGCATCTCATCGCTGAGTCCGGTAGCTCCCTCGGTCAACGCGCGACTTCCAGGCAGATGGCAATTCATACAGTCATTGGGTGCTGTGAGACCGTTATGACAGGCATCGAAACAGCGAGCCATCATAATGCCGAAGGGATAGATATCGTCCTCATAATCTCTAATGTCTTCCACGCTGTTTAAGTGCTCCCCATCTTCCAAGTGCATACCCTGGTCAGACGCATAGGGAAGGCCCAGGTTATGACAGGACCCACAGTCTTCATAACCTGTACCGAAGTAGGCCTTGAACCACCGATCCCGACTGCTGTGATTCCCATGGGAAAAGCGAATGGTGTTATTTTGAATATCGAAAAACCATCTCTTTTCCTTGTAATCCCTGATCGTGTCCACGTCTCTCTGAAAGTTCTCATTGTAATCGGGGAGGATGGGATCGACTGGTTCCTGGTACTCTCCCAACCGTGCCGTTTCTGTGCCCTGGAGAGGTGGACTGCCGGGCACGTGGCACCACTGACAATCGTTGGGCGCTGTAATGTTATTGTGGCAGCTCAGGCAGGTTTCCTCCTGAATTCCATAGGGGATGGTGTCCTTGGCGTGCTTTCTAATCTCGGCAACGAAATCCACCCTTGTCTCCTCTTCGGGTTCAAGAAACTCGAGGTGATGACAGTTGGAGCAGTCGCTGTATCCGGTCCCAAAGTAAGCTCTGAACCACCGATCACGTCTTCGGTGGTTGCCATGGGAGAATCGGAGCGACCCGTTTTGAATGTCAAAGGAGAACCTTTTCTGCTGAAAAGCTCGAATGATGTTGGTTGTATCCTGTGCGCTCACGCTTGCCGGTTTCTCTATCAGAATAAAGACAGCAATCACCAGCACGGCAGCGATGACCCAGCTCAAAAAGCCAAGCCCGTTCTTGCTGCTCATTGGCCCTCAGCCAGCTCGAGTGAAACGATCCGTTCACTGCGCCAGGTGATGGGTACCGTGGTCCGGTCATCGACCTCCAGGAAAATCATCTCCCTGGGAGTGATGAAAGTTCGAATAAGTCCGTCTTCCGCCCTTTTCTCGGAAGCGTTGTGAGTCATGGAAGCGGATACCAGAATCCCTTCCTTCGGAGCAAAGCACAGCTCGCCGGAACTTTTCCCGTTGCCTTCTAGGTAACTCCCATGACTGGGAGTGTAGCTCGCGCCATCGGTTGTGAATTGAGCTTCAAAGCGGATGTGGGCACAGCGGTATCCACTTTTCTCAACGAAATCGAGCAGGGTATAGTGGATCTTCTGTTTGACCGTCATCTCCAGATCATAGTTGAGCACCATCAGGCCAGCCAGGGGAAGAGCGTCGGCCATCCCTAGCTCAATTTCCTCTTCCGTCTCCCAGCTATCGCCTGGCTCCAGGAGATGCGAGGGGAACCGCGGGTTGAGCAGGATCAAAACATTATAAAGATCAAGGGGGGGGCCATCCTCCCCGTTGTTCCAGAAAAACCGCGAGGCCAGCTGCGGGAACACCCGAGCTTCCTCCACTTTCCCTGATAGATTGATCTTGATGTGTTGGGTATTGCCCACGATGTCTTTTCTTAGGTAGATCATGCCAGGTGGGTCAGCACCACGAGCAGGTGGCAGCACATTGATCTTTTCCACGGTGGTGGCGAGGTCCAATAGACCTTCCTCGGTCTCTTCGATCCTCTGGCTGAGTTCCATGATGTCCTCATGGTCTCGGAAGATTCTCCCGTACATCCCAGGTGCGCTGGTATACACCACAGCATGGGTCTTAATGGTCAAGTCATAGTGGAGAGTCCCGTCATGGGGCTTGTAAGAGAAAAGTTCAGCTCCCAGGGCGACACTGCTCCAGAGAACCGTGAGCGTGAACAGTGAGAAAAGGTTTATGAGACTTGCTCTTTCGCGGATTCTATTTCTCCCCGATGATTGCCTCGATGTCGCTTACAAAAACGGACTTATCGTGGAGGCCTACGTACTGCTGAGAGATTTGGCCTCTCTTGTTGATCAGAAAGGAGGTGGGAAAGGCCTTGACTTTCCAGGTCACAAGGGTCTCCAGTTCTCCCATCAGAACGGTGTAATTGATTCCCGCTGCCCGGACCAGCGACTCAACGGCCTCGACCATGGGATCGATAGCGATACCCACCACCCGGACATCTTCTCGCTTGCTGTATCGGTCATTGACGGCGATCAGGTTCGGAAACTCTGCTCGACAGATATCGCAAGTCGTGGTGAAAACGTTCAAGAGGACCACTTTGCCCTCCAGGCTGGACAGGGTGACGGCGTTGCTCTCAAGTTTCTCGATGTTCTTGAGGGAGAATCCTGGAGCCGTCTCCAGCCCCTCACCCAGGGCCGGGATCCAGCACAGGAACACCGAGAGCAGAATCACCGCGACACTGGAACAAGCTGAAGAATGTTTTCTCATCTTTTGATTTCCCCGGCCGCTTCACTCCTGGGTCTATTTCGCGGCCACGGCCTCCTCTTCTCCTGCATCGCTGGTGAGCCAACCCTGCTTGGTTCCCAGTTCGGTTAAGATCTTATCCACATCACCGAAGCGATACCACATGGCAAAGTAAATGATCCGTCCATCCATGTCGATGATGGTCACTGAGTTCGATGCGCCGCCGTAGGCCTGGTTCACCAGGGAGCTTCCCGGCCTCTCGGGGGCCACTTCATCCACCAGGGTGGTGATCACCTGTTCCTGGCCGGTCAGGATTTCACTGAGTTGCCTGCTGTAAAGCGCTCTCTCCCGCCTCTCCTCAGTGCTTTTGGCTTTCCATTCCAGGTGCGCTTCCCGATTGTAAACGTGCAGGAACTTGACGGGCATTCCGCCACCTTCCCACTTCTTGACAAGTTTTTGTGTGGCCGCAACCTGCGCCAGGTAGGGCGGTCAGGTGGAGCTGCCCGTCTCCAGCACCACGATCTTTTT
>JAPUKI010000420.1 GCA_027295745.1 Acidobacteriota bacterium | reverse complement strand
AAGGGTTGCGGCGGGACGGGCCCATCTCTTTGTTGCTCCTCCTCGCCGATGTCTCGACATCGACTCGTCGTCGCGCCTCGATCTGGGCTCCGTCGCGCTCGCAACAAACATCACCGTATTTATGGAAGTGAGCACTTAGTGTCGTAAAACACCACTGCGCTTTACGCCGTCGAAGTGAGATCACCACTGATGCTGCACTTCCAGCTGTCGCCTCATTTCCCAATATCAGTAAAATCGTGGGTGTCCCCTGAACAATACGTTTCAGTCTGAACCAACAATGGAAAGGGATTTTCTGGACGGCTCCGGAATTGACCTCCCTACCCTGGGTCTCCAGATCGAGCACCACCACCCCAAAACCGCCTGCTCCAGCCAGAATGTCGGCTGCTTTTAAGGTTTTTTCCGGCAAAAAGGAGGTTCCACCGCGGACCCAAAGTAAGCGTTGCAGTTCAATACCTGCCTTTCGAGCAAAAATCGGGTCCAGTGAAGCGAAGGAATCAATGTAAGCAACCGCTTCTCCGCGTGTGGTCGCTTGAGACAGGATTGAAAGGAGGAGGCTGGTTTTTCCACTGGAAGCAGGTCCTATGATCTCTGTCATTTGACCGCGTGGAATGCCACCTGAAAGCAGAAGGTCCAGATGCTTCATGCCTGTGGACAAAAATTCCCGGATTCTTTTTTCTCTCAGTTGTGATCCTCTGAGAGTGGAGGTACCGATTCTCTGGCGTAAAATTGCACGATGCAGCATATATTCACCTTTTGTTCACCTAGAATAGCGATTCTCTCCAGGCCTGTCAATGGGTTCGTGAGTTCGTGCATTCGTGCGGTCGTGCAGTCGTAAGAGATCAAGAGAAAAAAAGGAAGTCGTTGTGGTGCTGACCACTCCTCGCTTTTAAAGCAAGGGCTCCCAAGCTTGTTGACTGAAACACATGTGAATCCTGCTATTGATGTGGTTCCCGTTCCTGCTGTCGTGATCTGTCGACCGCACGACAGCACAAATGCACGACCGCACGAATTGACTCTGTAAGGTTTTCCGTGTATTCCATTTGGAGTATGAACTTTCTTTTGTCGACCGGAACTCTGTGGTGGCGGGAAATAGTGCGATTTTACCGGCAACGCAGCCGTTTACTGGGCGCACTCGGAACTCCTCTGGTTTTCTGGCTACTCATCGGATCGGGAATCGGTGCTTCTTTTCGCCCTCCCTCAGCACCAGCTGGGACGAACTATCTGGAATACTTCTATCCGGGAACAATGATTCTGATTATTCTCTTCACTGCTATCTTTTCCAGCATCTCAGTCATTGAGGATCGCAGAGAAGGGTTTCTGCTCTCTGTGTTGGTTGCCCCCGTATCCCGCTCCGGGGTGGCCCTGGGTAAGATTCTGGGAGGAGCGACGCTGGCCTTTCTTCAGGGCTTCCTCTTTGTCTTGGTGGCTCCCCTGATGGGTATCTCGTTGGAGGTGGGGAAGGTTGTACTGTTGGCTGGAATCCTTTTTCTTATTGCGTTTTCGCTGACTTCACTGGGCTTTGCATTTGCTTGGAAGATCGATTCTACCCAGGGTTTTCACTCGATTATGAATCTTCTTCTCTTTCCCATGTGGCTACTCTCGGGGGCTATTTTCCCCCCCTCCGGAGCATCCACTTGGGTGGGATGGCTTATGAAGGTCAATCCCCTCACCTATGAAGTGGCAGCTGTACGTCACATACTGGAAGGGCACAATCCAGTCCTGGCGCTTGAGGTTGCTTCTTTTTCTCACTGCCTGCTGGTGACAGTGCTGTTCGGAGTAGTGGCCTTTCTGGTCTCCTTTACCGTGGTACAGCAACGCAGTGTGAAAACCTGGGGATGATATCTCTTGTCGACTTACCCACCCTTAATGCCACCCTGAACGGAACGAGTGCTGTTTTGCTCGCTCTGGGTTATTTTTTTATTCGCCGAAAACAGGTAAATTTTCACAAGGCCTGTATGACTGGTGCCTTTGTGACCTCAACCCTTTTTCTGGTTTCCTATCTCATCTATCACTATCATGCCGGATCAAGGTCCTTCTCGGGAGTGGGTTGGACTCGTCCTGTGTACTTTGCCATTCTTATTTCTCACACCGTACTGGCCACTGTGATTGTGCCCCTGCCATCGTCACGCTGGCGCGCGCCTGGAGAGGACACTTTGAACAGCACCGTCATATTGCTCGTTGGACCCTTCCCATCTGGCTGTATGTTTCCGTCACCGGCGTGATTGTCTATTTGATGCTGAATCACTGGTAGCCTATTTATTTCATTGATTTTAAATCACTTCTATCGAGACACTAGAACCAGGTGGACCCAAAGGAGACATTTATGGAAACCAACAATGAAGGAATTAAGAAATCATCTTCCTACCTCGTCGCCTACGAGGACATTGAGTTTCTGAACAGAGACGACCTCCGTCCCGTCAGGCTGCAGCTGGAACTGCTGAAACCCGAGCTGATCATGGAGGAGCACAACATCGTTTCTACAATCGTGGTATTCGGAAGTGCTCGGTTAATGAGCAGGGAAGCCGCCGAAAAGAAGCTGTCGGATGTTGAAAAACGGGCTGCAGCGAATCCACAACAGCTTGATTTGCAGAAAGCCTTAGCGCGGGCGCGTTGTTTGGTAGACAATTCACGCTACTACGAAGAGTCCAGAGAGTTTGCCCGGATGGTTTCCACAGCCTGTCAGATCGATGGTCGCTTTTGCGACTATGTGGTGGTCACCGGCGGCGGCCCCGGCATTATGGAAGCTGCTAACCGGGGAGCTCACGAAGTCGGTGCGAAATCCATAGGTCTGAACATCACTTTGCCTTTCGAGCAAGTGCCAAACCCCTACATTACGCCAGAGCTGTGTTTTCAATTTCATTACTTTGCCATACGCAAGATGCACTTTTTGCTGCGCACCAAAGCCCTCGTGGTGTTCCCGGGAGGATTTGGCACGCTGGATGAAATGTTTGAAACACTGACCTTGATTCAGACCCATAAGATGGAGGCCATTCCGGTGCTGTTGTTTGGAAAGAGTTACTGGCAGCAGGCGGTCAATCTTCCATTTCTGGTCGAACAGGGCACGATCTCTCCGGAGGACCTGCAGCTTGTGAGCTATGTAGAAACTGCAGCTGATGCCTGGCGGAAAATCGTGGATTTCTATGGGATCGGATCCGCAGCAGGCACAGGAAAAGCGGATGGCTGAAGAAGTGGTCAGGCGACTTCAAAGATCGCCTTATCCTTACTCTCGAACTCCTTGATCTCCTTTTCGGAAAGCTTCAGCTGAGGCTTTGTCTTGTAGTAGTGAGGGTGCTGTGCCCTGACGGCATTGTAGACCTCGTCCCAACACTCAGGACAATCTTCAAGATGGGAAAAGAAGCTCAATTTTTCGTCCACATCCAACTTGTCGGACAAAAATCGAGTCAGTAGTCTTCGGGAGCAATTTCTCATGGGTTTCTGCTCTTGTTTAAACATAATCACTGAGTAAAGAAGATTCTTTTGGGAAAAAGTTTCAAAGAATCTTGATTTTCCTCCCAGACTTTCTGTCTTTGTCTTTCCCCGATTGAACTGCTTTCCAGCCTTTTGCTATCTTATCCGTCAGTGATTTCTGCCACCCAAATCCGCAAAGGAATGATTCTCATCTACAACGAGGAGCCTCACCGGGTTCTGGAGTTTCAACATCGGGCTCCTGGCAAAGGACCTGCCTTTGTGCACGTCCGCTTAAGAAACTTACGAACGGACGCTTCCTGCCAGCACCGGTTTAGTTCCGGAGAGACCGTGCAGCGGGCGACTCTCGAGCAGCAAGAGATGGAATTCCTCTATCAGGATGGATCCCACTATTATTTCATGAACACTGAAAATTTCGAGCAGGTTCCCATCGGGGAAGAACAGTTAGGAGACTTCAAGAATTATCTCCGAGAGGGAACCAAGGCTCAAGTTGAGTTCTTTGAAGGCAAACCGATCGCTGTGGAGATGCCCTCCTACGTGGAACTGAAGGTGACTGAGACAGAGCCAGAGCTCAAGGGAGCCACCGCCAGCCATTCTCCGAAGCCCGCTACACTGGAGACGGGCGTGGTCATTCAAGTTCCTCCCTTTATCCGCCCGGGCGACAAGGTTCGTGTGGACCCCAGCCAGGGTCGCTACCTGGAACGGGTGAGGAGTTAAACGCTGACAGCTGACAACTGACAATAGACAACAGACAGCTGACAACAGACAACAAGAAAGCACGACAGCACGAACTCACAAAGACATGACCATGCAGCGTGAACAACTTGAGGTTGACGTTCTTTTCATCGGCGCAGGTCCAGCCAGTCTGA
>JAPUKI010000042.1 GCA_027295745.1 Acidobacteriota bacterium | reverse complement strand
CTCTATCCTCGAGAAGACGCCCGTCACATCTTTACCCACATCAGCCAGCCCACTCAGGCCAACCTGGAGACCATGAAGCGTCTGGGAATCACTGCCGACCTACAGACCAGCTCGATTTATCTTGCCTCCGATGATGCCGAGGAGCGATACCAGGTCAATCCGGAGAGACCCGATTTGGGTCCCAGGCCGGTGGCCACTTATCGCGATGCGGGCATCCCGGTGATCCTGAGCAGTGATCAGGCGCCGCTGGGTCCCCTGTTTAGCGTCCAGGAAGCGGTCACCCGGGTGCGCCGATCGGGCAAGGTGCTTCGCCCCGAAGAGAGGATCACACTCGAAGAAGCCATTCGGGCGGTGACTTCCACCTCAGCCTGGGCCTTCTTTGAAGAGGACGTGAAGGGCTCCATCGAAGCGGGCAAATATGCGGACCTGGTGGTGCTGGGACGGGACATCCTTACCATTAATGCGGTCCAGATCAAGGACATCCCCATCTTGAGGACCATGACCCATGGGAAGTTCGTCTATGTGAATCCCAACCAGGACCCTCAGCAGGAAGTGAAATACATCCGCTATCCTGCCCGGACTCCTTATGTAGAGTAATATCCGTAGACGGACATTCGCAGTCCCTTCTGCTTTCATGGATCAAATCGACTTCAGATTGCTGATTGGGATACTGGCAGTCTTGCTGGCGGGAGCCACCAAGGGCATTAGCGGTATTGGCCTGCCGGTGGTGGCCACACCCATTCTGGCTGTTCTTTACGATCTCCCCACTGCTATTGCCGTCGCTATCCTCCCCACTGCGCTGTCGGACATGCCCATTTTGTATACCTACCGCAGCGAGTGGCGTCAGGCTCGCCGCTTCATCCCCATGATTGTGGCGGGAATGGCCGGCGTCCTCATCGGCACCCAGATTCTGATTCGTGTCGACGAGGGGCTACTCAAGGCAGTGCTGGGATTGGGTGTACTGCTCTTTGTGGTCATTTCCTGGTTTCATCTCCTACCCCGTCTGAGTGATCGGTTTGCCACCCGATGGGGAGGTGTGGTCGGTCTGTTGGCTGGCCTTCTGCAGGGAGCAACGGGCACCTCGGCTCCCGTGATTACGGTTTTTTTTTACCAACTGCAGCTACCCAGGGCAGCCTTTCTGTTCTTGATTAACATCTTCTTTGTACTGGTGGACAGTATCCAGGTGGGTTCGTTGATCTGGGTCGGAGTCTACACACCGAGGCTGTTTCTTTTGGCCTTTGCAGCTGCAGTCCTGGTGGGCCCCATGGTTTTTCTGACCCTTCGACTTCAAAGGAGGATCAACGAACGACTGTTCCGTCGAATCGTGCTGTTGGTTTTGGCTTTCACCGGGGTGGTGCTCTTGTCCCGTATCGGAACTTGAATCGGTATGATAGGTTACCTGTCTTGGGTAAACTCAAAGTAACACTGGCCTGTGGAGATTACGACCGGGTAGGACCGCTCAAGGACGGTCGGGTTCAGCCTGAGGGTGTGGACTTGACTTTCGTGCCCTTGGAGCCGGAGGAACTTTTTTTCCGCATGGTGCGCTATCAGGAGTTCGATGCCTCGGAGCTGTCCCTGGCCTCTTACATCACCGGCAGGGCCCAGGGGAAAGAAGACTTTATCGCCATTCCTATTTTTCCTTCACGGATGTTTCGCCATTCCGCCATCTTTATCCATGCCGGGGCCGGCATCGAAAAACCGGAGGACCTGAAGGGCCGCCGGGTTGGCGTCGGGGAATACCAAATGACAGCCATTGTCTGGGTTAAGGGT
The DNA here is from genome assembly GCA_027295745.1 of Acidobacteriota bacterium. Lineage (GTDB taxonomy): Bacteria > Acidobacteriota > UBA6911 > RPQK01 > JADFOI01 > JADFOI01. The sequence continues at coordinate 4,128 of JAPUKI010000042.1, read as the reverse complement.
ATTCTCTCGGACGACTATGGGGTCAAAGCTTCGGATATTCATTGGTTCACGGGAGGCCAGGAACAGCCCGGACGGGAGGAGCGTCTTGCACTCCAGCTTCCCCCCGAGATTCGATTGGAGCCCATTCCCAGGGACAAAACCCTGAGTTCTATGTTGGAGGAAGGAGAACTGGATGCCGTCATCGCCGCCCGAACACCCTCGCCTTTCCTCAAAGAGTCACCGAAGGTGAAGCGTCTTTTCAAAAACCCTATGGAAGTTGAGAAGGCTTACTTCCAGCGCACCGGCACTTTCCCCATCATGCACACGGTGGCCCTGCGCAAAGCCCTTTACGATGCCGAGCCCTGGCTGGCCGTGAGCCTCTTTAAGGCTTTCAACCAGGCTCAAGAGATCTCATGGCGAGGGATTCGCGGGGCTCCGGCCGTTCGCTACAAATTGGCCTGGCTGCAGCACTACCTGGAACAGGAAGAACAGTTTCTGGGCAAACAGGCCTGGGCCAATGGAGCCGATCACAACCGAAAAACAGTGGAGACCCTGTCCCATTATATTGTCGAGCAGGGGATGGCTAAGGAGACTCCTCCCTTTGAGGCGCTTTTTGCTTCCAATACCCTGGACGAATCTAAAATCTGACATCAGATTGTTGGCTGGTCAAATGGCCCGTGGGCTGAGACCCGTGGGTCCGAGTCTTCCTGCTTCTGCCGATCTACTTGCGCAAGCCCCAGCCGCGCGACAGCGCTTATTACTCGGACCTAGAGCTTGAACAGCCGCTTCGCGTTATCCTGGAAGATCTTCCTTTTGTCGTCATCGGAGGCCTTCATTTCGCTGATCGTACGGATGGTATCACCAATAAACTTGGAGCCCCCCTCCGAGTCAAAAGGATGGTCCGTCGCAAAGACGACCTGATCTACGCCAAAAAAAGCCACTCCGCACTCCAGGGCGGCAAGAGAACCGTTGGTCACGGTGTCCGCATAAAACATCCGAAAGTAGTCATGGGGATGCTTTTCGAGTCGATCCAGTAAGCTCTTCCCTTTCTCCGTTTTGGCCAGCTTGTTGTATCCCTCTCGGATTCTTCCTTCCGTATAGGGAACCAGGCCTCCTAAATGATGAGTGATGATCTTCAGATTGGGGAACTTGTCGAACAGTCCGAAAAACACCAGCCGGGTCATGGCCGCAGAGCTGCCATAGGGCCAGCCAAAAATATGCCAGATCTCAAATTGGGATTCATCCTCAGCGGGATAGTCGGCAAAGTGAAAGGTTCGGGCCGGATGGAGTAAGATGGGAAGGTCGTATTCTGCGATTTTCTCAAAGACCGGCAAGAAGTCAGGATGATCTAGCGGACGCCCTTTGAGGGGCGAGTAAATCTGCACACCCTTTAACCCCAGCTCATTGATGGCCCGATCCATTTCGTTTAGGGCCCCTTCAATATTGTTCATGGGGATGGAAGCCGCGGCGGCCACAAAACGGTCGGGATATTTGTCTACCAACTCAGCCAGTTCATCGTTGCCGATTCGGGCAAGCTCCAGCGCATCCTCGGGTCCTCCAAGCACTTCCAGGGGAGGATTGGCCAGAGTCAGAATCTGCACATAATCCTCGAACATATCCATGATCTTGAATCTCGCCTCGAGATCTCCCAAAGCGGGAATGCTCTTGAGACGTCCCGCCAAGATCTGGCTCAACGCGGGAGGCACTTTCTCGAGGCGCTTCTCATTAAATTTCGGGGTCACAAAGTGGTTGAATACATCTATTTTCATGCTATTTGGCTACACCTCACGGTAAGGAATACCACAGATAACAGGCAACAGACAACAGACCGCTGACCGCTGACCGCGGTCAGCAGAAATTCAAAATTCAAAACTCCAAATTCCAAATAATGTTCACATCTCAAATTCCAAACGAATACTTTCTTTCTTTTCTCTATTTTCTATTTTCTATTTTCTGCGCGCGGAGCGCGCGTTGCGGGCTTCGCTTCGCTCTCTTGACAAGGCAGATTCCTAACTCTAGAGTCCTCTCAAGAATCATGAAAACTCAGCCCGCATCACTGCCTTCGATCAGCGGAATCATTGGCGCCTGCCTGACCCCTTTTGATTCTCAAGGTCGTATCGACTACGACGCCCTGGAGAAGGAGATTGATTTCATCGTCGCGGACGCCGATGCCATTTCCATCGCCGCAGTCGAGGCTGCAGAGTACACGGTCCTGTCTCTCGAGGAACGGCAGGAATTGATGCGTCGGGCAACAGAGATGGTGGACAAACGCATTCCAGTGATCCTGGGCGCTTCCCACCCTGCACCCAAGAAGGTCATTGAACTGGCCGAGTACTGTGCTGGTTTAGACGCCGACATGGTCCAGGTCCTCATGCCTCTGCGGCCCTGGGGAGGTCAGCCCTCCATGCAGGAGTTAGTCGATTACTTCAGCGAGGTGGCCATGGCCAGCCCCTTGCCCATCGTTGCCTACCATAATCCAGGACCGGGTGCCGACCCCAATATGGAAAATACCATTCAGTTGAGTAACATCTTCAACGTCTCTGTTTTCAAGGAGAGTTCACGCGACATTGTTAAGATCACACGGATGATCGAAGAAATTGAGCTCAGCGGAAATGCACGCTATTTCACAACCATGCAGCCGCTGTTGATGACCCTGGTCATGGGTGGCTCCGGTGCCACCATGCCACCTCCCGGAACCCGTATCGGGGCTCGGGTGGTCAAGGCATTCCGAGAGGGGGATCAGGAAGAGGCCAAGTACTGGCAGCGCTTCTACTCCATGTTCCCCGCCAAATGGGCAGCCTATGGGCTGCCACCGGTCATGAAATCAGCCATGAAACATTTCGGCGTCGATCTGGGAGACCCCGTTCCTCCCTTCAAACCAGTGACACCGAGAGATCACGCTCAGATTGGAGAATTCCTCCGTCAGACTGGCTTGCTCGAGGAGGGAGAGCCATCCAAGGTGTCCTTCAGCGAAGTGGTCGCCAATCTGGGAGAAGAGGACACATTTATCCGCTAGCCCCATCCGCTAACAGCCTGTCCCCTGTCTCCACTGATTTCCATCTGGAGAATCCATGCTGACGTCATTCATGGAGCGGATCAAGCAGATTACAGATACTTGGATCTCTTTTCTCCTTCAATCGGCGGCGAAGTTTGGGAACGAACTCACCAAGGAGGGCAAGGAAGACCAGCGGTTATGGCGTCAGCAGAGGCTCAGGGATCTCCATTTCAGGCCATTCAAACCGGTGACAACGAAGCGCCAAAAGATCGTCATTCTGGGAGGCGGAAGTGGCGGTCTGGTTGCAGCCACACAGCTGGGCCGAAAACTGGGCAAAGATCATGACGTGATCCTGATCGATCGACGATCCGAACATATCTTCATGCCCGCCTTTCTCTTTTTGATGGTGGGTCAGCGACAACCGAAGGATATCGTACGCAATCTCAAGAAACTGGAGCAACGGAACGTCCGGGTGATCCAGTCTCAGATTGAGGGGATCGATCCGAAGAGGCAGCAGGTCCTGTTGGATAGCGGTCCCATCTCCTACGACTATCTGATCATCTCACTGGGCATGCGGACGGCACCTGAGCTGCTCCCCGGGTTTGCTGAGGCAGCTCAACACAGTTGGGAGTTGGAGGCGACACTGCGCTTGCGAGAGACTTTGAAATCCTTTGAGGAAGGGAGGGTCCTGATCGGTGTTCCGCCCGGTCCCTACCGCTGCCCTCCTGCACCCTACGAAGCCCAGTGGATGCTGGATAGTTATTTTCACCAGCGGGGAAAGCGCGACAAGGTCAAGATCGAATTCTTCACCCCTGCTCCGGAGCCTGCAGGAGAAGATCGCACTCCTGCGGTTTGGATGGACAGACAGAGCAAGGAACGGGGTATCCAGCAGCACTACTCTTTCTCCGTCCAGTCCATCGATGCCCAGCGCAAAGTCGTCAAGGCTCTGTATGGCTTTGAACTTCCCTACGACCTGCTTTTCCTGGTCCCGCCCCATCAGCCATCTCAGGTGCTTCTGGACAGCAGCCTGGTGGAAACAGGAAGCGGCATCCGGGTGGACTACGATACCCTGGTGACGCGGTGGGGCAATGTGTACTGCATCGGCGACTGTGCCGACATGCCGGTCTCTAAATCGGGCGGTGTGGCCCACCAGC
>JAPUKI010000419.1 GCA_027295745.1 Acidobacteriota bacterium | reverse complement strand
ACTTTGGTAGCGGTGTGTTGGGGGGGGGGTGCCCCCCCCCCCCCTCGCGGGGCCCCCCCCCCCCCCCACTCCCCCCTCATCTCCCCCCCCACATTTCCTTCCCTATCTCCTGCGCAAACCTCATACTGTTCCTGTAGTATGAGGTTCACCTGAATGAAGAGGCCGAGTGGGGTCGCAGAGGATCCTTTAGAAGCTCATTTCCATCCTGCCGTATCAGCATGGTTCCAGGGGCGGTTCGGTGAAGCCACCCAACCCCAGAAGCTAGGCTGGCCGGTCATCCAAAAGGGCGATCATGTATTGATCGCTGCTCCCACGGGTTCCGGAAAAACCTTAGCTGCCTTTTTGTGCGCAATTGATCGCCTGGTTCAACAGGGTGTCGAGGGCCACCTCTCAAACACTACACAAGTCCTTTATATTTCTCCCCTCAAGGCGCTGGCCAACGACGTTCGCAAGAATTTGCTGGAACCTCTACAGGAGATTCGGGAAAGAGCCAGTCAGATGCAACTGAAAATTCCGGAAATCAGGCCCCTGGTACGCACTGGTGACACCCTTGGGAGTGAGCGCCGGCGGATGATTCGGAAGCCGCCCCACATCCTCGTCACTACCCCTGAATCCCTGTTTATTCTGTTGACCAGTGAGAGCGGGCAAAGAATGCTGCAAACTGTGAACACCGTGATTGTGGACGAGATCCACGCACTGGCCAGGGACAAGCGTGGTTCTCACCTGAGCCTTTCCCTGGAAAGACTTGAGGTCCTCACGGGTAAGCCCTTCCAGCGAGTTGGCCTTTCGGCCACCCAGAAACCAATTGAAGAGATTGCCCGGTTCCTGACCGGAGTTAAAGGCAAGGCCGTGGTCCTCGACATGGGACATCAGCGTCACATGGAACTGGCTGTGGAGGTTCCCCCTGATGAGTTGGGAGCGGTGGCAAGCAACGAAATGTGGGAAGAAATCTATGAGAGACTCTCGAATCTCATCCACCAGCACCGTACCACGCTCATCTTCGTGAACACTCGACGTCTCGCAGAGAGGGTCGCCTATCACCTGGCTGAACGATTCGAGGACGACTCCATAGCGTGCCATCATGGAAGCCTATCGAGAGATATTCGTCTCAAGACAGAGGAGCGGCTCAAGACCGGTGAACTGAAGGCGGTGGTGGCAACCGCATCACTGGAGTTGGGGATAGACATTGGTTCCGTCGACCTGGTCTGCCAAATCGGTTCCACTCGTTTGATCTCCCTTGCCTTACAGCGTATTGGACGTTCCGGCCACTGGAAAGGAAGCATCCCCAAAGGCCGGATCTTTGCCACCACAAGAGACGAACTTCTGGAATGCGCGGCCTTGGTCCGGGCCATCCAAAAAGGGCAGTTGGATCGCATCCGGATTCCTCCCGCTCCTCTGGATATTCTTGCCCAGCAGATCGTAGCTGCGGCAGCCAGCCGGGAATGGGAGGAGGAAGAGCTGTTTCAGGTCTTCCGTAGAGCTGCTCCCTATGCTTCTCTTCTTCACAGAGATTTTGATGCCGTAGTGACCATGCTGGCTGAAGGAATCTCCACTCGCAGGGGGCGCAGAGGCGCTTATTTACACCGCGACCGGATCAACGGAAAGATTCGGGCCCGGCGTGGGGCTCGACTGGCGGCCTTAACTTCAGGTGGAGCCATTCCCGACCGCGCCGATTATCTGGTGAAGGCCGATCCTGAAGAGACCTTGGTAGGAACTCTGGATGAGGATTTCGCAGTGGAGAGTATGCAGGGCGATATCTTTCTGTTGGGGAACACTTCCTGGCGCATCCGTCGAGTTGAAGCCGGGGTCGTGCGGGTGGAAAACGCCGGTGGTGCCCCTCCCACTGTGCCGTTCTGGCGAGGAGAGGCACCGGCCCGCACAGCCGAACTCTCTCAGGCTTTCTCGGAAATTCGAGAGGAAATTCTGACTCGCGGCAGCGAAAAAGCCCAGCAATGGCTCAAAGAAGAATGCGGGCTCGACGACAGCGGAGCTCAACAGGCCGTCAAATATGTACTGGCGGGGAAGGCTGCTCTGGGTGCACTGGCAACTCAGAACCGGGTGGTGGCAGAGCGTTTTTTTGACGAGTCGGGAGGGATGCAGCTTGTCTTGCATGCCCCTTTTGGGAGCCGGATTAACAGAGCCTGGGGTCTGGCCTTGCGCAAACGGTTCTGCCGCTCTTTCAACTTTGAGCTGCAAGCAGCTGCAACCGAGAATGGGATTCTCCTTTCGCTCAGTGACCAGCACAGCTTTCCTCTGGATAGCATTTTTGCCTTTTTGTCTTCGAAGAATGTACGCGAGGTTCTCATTCAGGCGCTGTTGGCAGTTCCTCTTTTCGGCACTCGCTGGCGCTGGAATGCATGTCGTGCCCTGGCCATACTCCGGTTCTCGAGTGGCCGGAAAGTGCCACCTCCTCTTCAGCGAATTCGTTCTGATGATCTTCTAGCTTCTATTTTCCCGGAGCAGGCGGCCTGCTTGGAGAATATCCAGGGGGACATTGCCGTTCCCGACCATCCGCTGGTCTTCGAAACCGTTCGAGACTGCCTGGATGAAGCCATGGATGTGGACGGTCTCATAGGGATCTTAAGCAAGATCGAAGACGGAGATATCCAATGTGTGGCGGTGGAGACCAGTGAACCCTCTCCATTTAGCCATGAGATTCTCAACGCCAATGCATACGCTTTCCTGGATGATGCTCCTCTGGAGGAACGTCGTGCCCGAGCGGTTCAGACCAGGCGAACTTTACCTCCACAAGACAGGGAGCTCGGTATCTTGGACGCCCAGGCCATCCATCAGGTAGCCAAGGAGGCCTGGCCTCCCTGGGAGAATGCTGATGAGTTACACGATGCTCTGCTGACGCTGGGAGTCCTCACAGATACCGAAGTTGAGCACAGCCGAAATCTGCTCGAGAACCTGGTGGAGCACAAGCGAACCGGACATGTGATACTCGAGCCCATTGTTGAAAGGGAGAATCAAAAACCCCAGGAGCCTATTACTTTTTGGTTCGCCACTGAAAGGATGAACCTGGTCAGATCCATCTACCCAGAGGGACGAATAGTTCCAGGACTGCAGGTTGCTGAAAGGTACCTGCGGGAGAAAGATAAGGACTTGGACGCGGAGCAAGCCCTGCGTGAGTTGGTGCAGTGTCGCCTGCAAGCCTCCGGCCCCGCCACTTCAAGCGAGTTATGCCTTCTCTTGAATCTTCCACGAACTGCCATTGATACCGCTCTGCAGGCGTTGCAAAAGGATGGCCAGATTCTTTCCGGATCCTTCCGCACCTCGGCTGGAGAATTGGAGTGGTGTGATCGAAGGCTTTTGGCTCGGATTCATCGCCTCACCTTGGGGCGTCTGCGGCGTGAGATTGAACCGGTGTCTCCAGCCGAGTTCATGCGGTTCCTGTTTCGTTGGCAGCATTTGCCCTCTGGCACTCAGTTACACGACGAACCGGGCTTATCCATGACTCTGGACCAACTTCAGGGCTTTGAAGCAGCAGCAGCGGCCTGGGAAGAGTTCATTCTGCCCAGCCGGATCAGCGAATATGTTCCTGAGCTCCTCGACCGACTCTGCCTCTCGGGAGAATTCGTGTGGGGACGGCTCTCCCTTCCCTCAAACCTGGAAGCTGAAATCCTGAACGAAAGACCCGACTCATCTCCGCGTGGTACTCGGCCCTCACGCCTGGCACCGGTGGCTTTTTTCAGGCGTAGCGAGATGCGGGAATTTTTTATGCTCCGCAAGATTGACAATGGACAGCTGGACCAGGGCAACCAACCAGCCACACAACTGCACCTCTCACATCCTGCCAGCGAAGTCCTGGAACAACTCCAGCGCTGGGGCGCATGTTTTCTCGAAGATCTTGTGCGAACCACTGGAAGACTCCCTTTGGAGGTCGAAGAAGGATTGTGGGAATTGGTAGCTGCTGGTTTAGCCACGGCCGATGGTTTTGACAATCTGCGCTTTCTCACCGACCCGAAACGAAAACGTGGGTTTGCACATCGTTCCTCAGGCAGGTCCCGCCTTCGAACTATCAAGCGATCCATGGGGCGTTGGACTCTTCTTGATTTACCCGGGGTCTCAAGCGAGGGGAGCGGAGTTCGGGGACAGGGAGTTCGGGGACAGGCCCCGAATTCTGGAAGAATTCTTGGGCCTGTCCCCGAACTCCACTTCCTGGCTCGACAACTTTTGAAGCGCTGGGGCGTAGTCTTTCGTGATTTGTTGGCTCGGGAGAGCCTCCTTCCAGCCTGGCGTGATTTGTTGGCAACTTACCGCACCATGGAGGCTCGAGGGCTGGTCCGGGGTGGACGGTTTGTCTCCGGATTTGTGGGCGAGCAGTTCGCCTTGCCGGAAGCGCTCGATGCGCTAAGAGCGACCAGGCGCAGCCAGCCTACGGGAGAAGTCCTCCGGATTTCTGCAGCTGATCCCCTGAACCTCATTGGAATCATCACACCCGGGTCGCGGCTCCGCCCCCATCCGACACGCTTTGCCTATTATCGCGACGGTGTGCCCGTGGAGGAGGAGAGCTTCCTTGTCTCGAAATCACTTTCCGTCTCTAGTGCTAAGTAGTACTCACTTTCATACCTACGGTAACGTTTGTTGGGAGCGCGACGGAGCCCAGATCGAGGAGCAACGAAGAGATGGGCCCGTCCCGCCCCAACCCTTCGGGCAGATGGGGGTTGCGGGCGATCTCTTTGTCTCTTGTCGTCGTCGATGTCCCTGCATCGCCTCCTCCTCTCTTCGCGACCTCGCCTCGCAAGCCCCATCCGCAAACGTTTCCGTATGTATCAAAGGGAGTACTTACCCTTCAAGAACGCACCCTGCTCGACCTCAGGCAGTGAAATTTCTTAAACTATAAGAATCAGCAGTTTGCAGTGAGGAAAAATGGACATTGAGTTTGTTCGACTGTGCGACCGGTGGGTAGGAACCCTCGTCTGCCGAATCCTTTCGGGAAGCGAAAGGGTTCGCAAACTCATTTTTACAAGCCCCGCGTCCACCTCTCCCAAGAATATCCTGGTGATCGAAATCTCGGAAATGGGAAGTGTCATACTGGCCTATTCCATGCTTCAGGAGGTTAAGCGACGTTATCCTCATGCCAACACCTACTTCTTGATGTTTGAAAAAATTAGAGAAAGCCTGGATGTCATGGAATTGATTCCAAGGGAAAACGTGATCACCCTGAGCGACAAAAGTTTGTGGGCCTTTTCCCGAAGTGCCTTCCAAGCAGTGAGAAAGCTTCGGAGATTGCACATTGATACGGTTTTGGACATGGAGTTGTTTGCTCGAATCAGCTCCATATTCAGTTATCTCAGCGGAGCACAGAGTCGGATCGGGTTTTACCGTTACACTATGGAAGGACTCTATCGAGGAAACTTCCTGACCCACAAAGTACAGTACAACTCCTCTATGCACATTGCCAAAAACCAGATGGCCCTTCTCGATGCTCTTGAAGAAGATCCTTCCTCCAGTCCGCTGGTGAAACGCAACTACAATAAGCTGGATTTGACACTGCCCCACTTGAAAAACTCCGCAGAAGACGATCGTCAAATTCGAGAGAAGCTCAAAACAAATTGTCCGGCTCTGTCCAGAGATGGGCGGATCATCATTCTGAATCCCAGCGGGGGAGATCTTCCCATTCGAGCCTGGCCCCTGGATTACTACATCTCACTGACCCAGCTGCTATTGCAAGAGGACAACCTGGTGGTTGGAGTCATGGGTCTCGCCAGCGAAAAGATTTGGTATAAGAGGATGGCAGAAGAAATCTCCTCTCCACGCTTCTTTGATTTCACCGGAATGACTTTGAGCGTCAAAGAGGTGATCCAGCTTTTCAACTGCTGTGATGTTTTGGTCACAGCCGACAGCGGCCCGGCCCATTTTGCAGGGCTCTCCTCCATTCACTGTATCGTCTTTTTTGGTCCCGAAACACCGACACTCTATGGTCCTCTCAATACGAATTCTACCTGTCTTTATGCGGGTTTGAGCTGCAGCCCCTGCTTGACCGCCTATAACCACCGGAACACGCCCTGTGATGGGAACAACCTCTGTGTTCAAGAGTTCAAGCCTGAGTATGTCAAAGGGCTGGTTCTGAAAGCCTTAACAGAAAACCCGGCTTGATCGGATCCTTCAATGCTTACTGGTTGGCAGCTTTTGCGAAGCGAAAAAGGACTGGCGATCTTCCTTCTGATCGCAATCCTGGTGCTGGTGTATGCCCCGGCAACGGGTTTTCCCTTTGTAAACTTCGATGACAACGAATATGTCACAGAGGTTCCACAGGTACAGCAGGGTCTCACCTGGGGCAGCGTCATGTGGGCCATGACCACGCTGGAGGCATCGTTTTGGCATCCCCTGACATGGCTGTCTCACATGCTGGACTACCAGCTATTCGGATTGAACCCGGCCGGCCATCATCTCACCAACCTGCTCCTGCACCTGGCCAATGTGCTCCTTCTGTTCGGTGTGCTTCACCAGATGACCGGAGCTGTGTGGCGCAGCGCTTTAGTGGCGGCCTTGTTTGCCCTGCAC
>JAPUKI010000418.1 GCA_027295745.1 Acidobacteriota bacterium | reverse complement strand
CCCGGAACAAACTGACAGCTGAACAGACTTGATGCTTCGACACCTCTTCGCGGCCTGAGGCCGCTCCCACATTCTCCGGAGGGTGGGAGGCACCTCAGGTGCCGAATCCCACCTGTCAGTTGTCAGCTGTCAGGGGTTTACCGGCACCAGCTCCTTGAGTTCTTCGAACCAGTTGAGGACCACATTGATTTGGGTGGGAGCCGCCTGTTCGCCCACTTTGACCAGCACGAACTGCTGGCCATCAGGTGAAACGCCGTAGCGGGGATGGCCGGCGCCCGTATCCCTTTGGTAGGACCCTTCAAAGAGAATCCGCGGCCTCTCTCGGCACGGTAGACCTCTCCCATGCCCCCCTGATTTTCTCCAGGATTTTGTAATGGTTGATGGTTGTCCCGACCATGAAGTCCCCCAAGCTGTAGAACCTGCTTCGTAGATATTAGATCGTCAGAGGCTTCAAGGCAATCTGGATTTTGACTTTTGAATTTCCGGCTTCCCAGCCGGTGTCATCCTGCTTCGGCGGTAGCCTCGGGTGGCGGCTGGGGCTTTCGACGGTCCTGAAAGTATCCGACCATCAACCGGCAGGAAAGTCCGATGGCCAGAAAGGTATAGATGCTCAGCAGAAGCGGGCCGAACACCGGGACGGCCACGGAAATGCCCAGTACGATGATTCCGAAAATGGTCCCCACCAGGAAGTTGGACTGTCCTTTGAAAAGACTGATAAGAATCCAGTCGCCCAGGTAATTCGCCAACAGGATGAGTCCATACAGCCATGCAGCCGGATACAAAAATAAGAGAAGGAGGGCCAGCGGAATACCAATGATCGTCACACAGAGCATAACGAAAATTGGCATAAACATGAGGCTCGCGATAATGCCCCACAACAGGTCCCAAGCTAAGTTTTCTTTCTCCATTAAAGTGACACCTCTCTGGAGTGAAGTTCGAAAGATAAGGGCAAGGACCAGGATGGTGGCTGCTAAACCGATGAGCGTCATCAGTCCGATAAAGGCAATGAACCCCCGAGTCCACTCCGACACGACTTCGCTGATCCATTCCCTCATCCTGGGCGAAGCCTCCACCCGACTGAACTCACCGCTCTCCACTCTTACATTTCCCTGGATGACCCCATCCCCCGTCACACTCACTTCGCCGACTCTCACATTGACAGGGCCCTCCACCACACCGGAGACCGTGACTTCGCCGAATTTGACGTCCACGCCGCCCGGGCCCACCCGTCCGCTGACCGTCACCTCTCCAGCTACCAACTCCACGCGATCGTAGACCCGCCCTCGTATATTGATTTCTCCCGCGATCATCATGACATCTTCAACAACCTGGCCATCTATATTGAGTTTTCCGAACAGAAGCTTGGCCCGTCTCACCACTTCGTTGCGTCCGATGTCCCTCTCTCCGGCGATCTGGTCAATCACAATGTTGGACTGCGGGATTGGCTCTTCCTCGGGAGGCTCCGGCTGTGCCGTTTCGACGGGCTGCACCACTGGAGGTTCCTGCGATGCGGCCACTCCCGCCTCACCCTCCTGTCCAGCGGCACCCGCCAATACGAGCCCGAAGACCACCAAGCAGACGGCAAAGTATCCCACTTTATTCATGAAGCCATGACTCCTGCAAATCGTTTGCGCAGCACCAGTTCGGCGGCCAGGAACCATGCCACCAGGGCGTTCAGGAAAAACGCTCCAACCACTGCCAGTGCCAGATAGGGATGCTGGGCTGCTAGTGCCACCGCCTTCGGGACCACCATCGCGCTGCGTGTGGCCATCCACACCAGTGCTTCCCACTCCCAGTAGATGAGCCCCACCACCGAGGTCGTAAAGAATCCCACATACACCGCCCACGCCCACCAGGGAAAGTTTGCGGTGCGTGCCTCCGGCAGGCGCTTCATGGTGCGCTTGATCAGGCCTTCCGGAACGCTCATCTCCATCTCCTGGGCTAGCAGACCGTCCAGTTTACGCTCCAGTGGGGTCTCACCCCGTTCCCATTCTTCTGATTCCTTAAAGTTCATTTCCTGTTGCCTCCAGTAGGGCCTTCATTTTCTCGCGGGCGCGAAACAGCCACACCTTGACTGTCCCCGGCTTTTGCTTCAGCGTTCGTGCCACCTCCTCCACTGACCTGTCCTCCAGGTAAAAGAGCACCACCGCTGCACGATGGGTGGCCGGCAATTCCGCCAGCAGCCGATAGACCATCTCGCGCTGTTCCCTTTGTTCTGCATACTGCTCCGCTTCCTGTGGTGGCTGGACCTCCGCCACTTTCTTGCTTTGGATGGCGTATTGCTGCTTGGCCACCTTCAATCGGTCCAGGCATAAATTGGTGGCGATGAGCTTGATCCAGTGCGTGAAATTCCCGCCGCTCCGAAACGACCTCAGGTGGCTCCACGCTCTCAGAAAGGTCTCCTGAAAGACATCTTCTGCGTCCGCTCTCTTGCCCAGCATTCTAAATGCCAACGAATACACAAACCCGGAATAAGCGTGCATCAAGTCCTCGAAGGCCGCCCGGTCGCCCT
>JAPUKI010000417.1 GCA_027295745.1 Acidobacteriota bacterium | reverse complement strand
ACCCAGAGAGGCGATGCCAAGGTGCTGGACTTTGGACTTGCCAAGCTGACCCAAGAGCAAATCGAAGTGGACTCCAAGATGCCCACTGCCCAGGTGTCGGAGGAGGCTCTCACCAGTCCAGGGACTGCTTTGGGGACGGTGGCTTATATGTCACCCGAACAGGCAAGGGGTGAGGAACTGGATGCCAGGACGGATCTGTTCTCGCTGGGTGTGGTGTTGTATGAAATGGCTACTGGGAGTTTGCCCTTTCAGGGAAACACGACGGCAGTGTTGTTTGACGAGATCCTGAACAAAGCTCCCACTGCTCCAGTGAGGCTGAATCCAGAGCTGCCTGATGAGTTGGAGCGGATCATCAACAAGTCTCTGGAGAAGGATACGGAGGTCCGCTGCCAGTCCGCGAAAGAGTTGCTGGCAGACCTGAAGCGGCTGAAGAGAGATACGTCAGGAGAGTCAATCAGTGCAGCGGTCCCTGCAGTTGCTCCCGTTAAAAGAAACTACTTGTGGCCTGTAATAGTTGGCGGGCCAGGAATCATTGTTGTATTGCTGGCCCTGTTCTGGCCGTTCGGTGCTACTCCACCTGATGAGGCCATCGATTCTATTGCGGTGCTGCCGTTTGAAAACCTGAGCCAGGATCCCGAGTTGGCGTACCTGAGTGACGGGATTGCCGAAAGCATTATCAATAGTCTTTCTCAATTGAGCGATCTGAAGGTCATATCGCGGGCTTCTTCCTTCCGTTATCGGGGAGCAGACATCGATCCCCAGGCAGCAGGAAACGCATTGGGAGTCCGTGCATTGGTGATGGGGAGAGTTCTGGTGCGAGGTAATGATCTCTCAATAGGAGTGGACCTTGTCGATGTTACAGAGAACAGGCACCTCTGGGGAGAACAGTACGATCGCGATTTCACTAAGATCCTGAAAATACGGCAAGACATCGCAAGGGAAATTTCGGCCAATTTACGGCTGCGGCTCACTTCTGAAGAAGAAACTCAGCTGGCCAAGACCCATACCGAAGTTAGCGAGGCACACGAAGCCTATTTAAAAGGAAAGTTTCAACAGGTACAGGGTGGACCCAATGGACACAGGCGAGCGATCCGGCACTTTGAGCAAGCACTTCAAAGCGATCCAAACTATGCGCGAGCCTACGCGGCTCTGGCCCGATCCTACTATCGGTTGGTCGCCCCTTATCGGGCTGCACCGGCGCAGGAGGCTATGCCCCAAGCTGAAGCAGCGGCAATGAAGGCACTGGAGTTGGATGACACCCTTTCCGAGGCCCATGCGGTTCTAGGAGATGTCAATCGTGCATACCATTGGGACTGGGCTGGTGCGGAAGAGGAATACAAGTTGGCCCTTGAACTCGATCCAGGCTCCTTCGAGGCACCCAACCAGTACGCTTTCTTTCTAACGGGAATGGGTCGGCATGATGAATTCGCTGCTATGACTAGACGGGCCCAGCAACTGAACCCTGTTGACCCCGGAATGAGATCCGGAGCATGTGCTCGACTGGGCTTCGCGCGTAGAATACGAAGAGGCCATACAACAATGCCAGGCGGCTCTGGAAATGGATCCAGACCTTCTCTCAGCCCATCGAGACCTGGGGCAGATATAACGAGTATATGGGCCTCTACCGGGAAGCGGCTGCAGCCCGTCAGAGAGCGTGGACCCTGGGTGGAGCCAGCGAAGAAGAGATGGCAGGACTCACAGCTGCTGCTATCTCGGGCCAGGAGGAATACTGGCAATGGACACTCGATTACTGGAAAAGGAGAAGTGAACGGGGGTATGTCTCACCAGAAATCTTGGGGCAAATCTACGCTGCCCTTGGTGAAAAGGACCAGGCCTTTGAATGGCTGGAAAAAGCCTACCAGGACCACGACCTTGGCTTGTTCTTCTTGACAGACCCAGTATTGGACCCCCTCCGCGACGACCCTCGCTTCCAAGACCTGCGGCGGCGGATGAACCTGATGCCCTGAGTGGTGGGTAGAATCGTCCATTTCATTTTGAATATCAATATAGCTTAGACTAGTGGCTGCCGTTCCACGCAAATCCTTCCCCAAAACACTGGCAAGACCGTGAGAGGGCCTGCTGTCCTTGGTGCCTGAGATGCCCTCATTGGAAAAGTCAAGAACAGATCGTTTAATCTGAGAGCCGAAAGGACTCCAGTTCCAACTTGCCTGTTCACTGAATCCCTCCAATTTCTGAATCTTGTCCTCTTAGTGATGCCCGTCACGGTTGCACCTTTCGGAAAGCGCAAGAATATCTGAGTAGACAATGAAGATATCGTGGCATCGTCGCTGCCCGAAGTGTGGGACAAAAAAGGTCACTAGGCACTACCACACATACCAGTGTGAGCGATGTCGGATTGACTTCAGAGGAAAAAAATTAGCTTTGGGCCTTTTGTGGTCAGAATCGCATTCACGCCTGAGGATAATTTGAAGAAAACCATCCAGCCAAAAGAACCCCTGTATTAACAGTATGTCTAATAAGCATCCTCAGCCATTGGAAGAGGAAGAGCCCTGTACTTACCCAAGGACAGGATCAGTCATTTCCATCCATGTGAAATCCAAGGGAGAAATCCCGGCCACGGTGACCCAAAGCTCTCCCGACGAAGTCTGCCTGGAACTTGCCAGACCAGTCTGGCACCTCCTTTTTCAAGAGGGATTGCAAGTTCGGATCAAATACTGGGATGAGGCAGCCATAGTCTATTTCTGGGAGGCTAAGATTATCGGGGCCGCCAAGAGAGGTGTGCTGGCGAGATTGCTCGGGGGAGGGGTCACCGTGCAGCGCAGGCAATCATACCGGGTGCGCACGAAAATCCGCCTGGCATGTACCGTCATCGATGCTGCTGACCGGTATCTCGTCGGCAAGGCATTTAAGTGTAAAACCAAGGATATCAGTGTAGGAGGGTTGGCGTTTAAAACCTATCTTCCCCTCGATGAGGGAGATCGACTGGCGGTGAACATCCATTTCAGTTCCCTCCATCAGATTGATGTCGTCGGCTGGATCGTGCGGGCAACCCCAATCGAGCGTCATGGGGAAGTCATCAACTCAGTGGCTGTGCAGTTTCTTCATTGTGAGGCCGAGGATCAAAACTACCTTCTGCGTTTTTTGGCTCACGGTGAGGTGACTTGACACCTTCTCTCACCCTCCATGCGCGCCTAAAACACGTTCGCCCCTCCCCAGCCCCTTGTGGAAAACAAAACCCCCTTTGCCTTGGGTCCCGTTCCAGTTCGTGACCTTCGGGATACTTCTTACGTCCAACACGCTTGGGACTCCTGCCGCAAAAAATTAGAAAGATTTGAGTGGCCAGGGCAGCAGATTCATCTCCAGCAGCAGGTCTTGAAAGCGAAGGAGAAAACCTCTCTTTGTCTTTCATTCAGAGTTCCGATCTGTAAACTGAAGTTGACACTAGTTGGAAGAATCGAAGGACCCCAGCTCGTAATCGCATTCCCGCGATTCGTCCTTAAGTGTTGACCTACAGTCACTTGAGCAGTTCTCATCCGTAATCCTCAACACCCTGGAATGGAAATTGCTCCCACTGGAGATTAGAGCTTTGCCCAGGGAGTAACCGATCTAAGCATCTCACCTTATTTCCCTCCAGAGAGCAACTACTCTGCGCCAGGCTCTACCAAATCACAAGAGTCAAAAAAGGGAGGCGTAATGTCAGAACTCAATGGAACTAATGGCAGGGCATTCGATTATCATCCTCGCCTGAAGAGGCTTCATCAGTATGTCGAGCAAAATTATTCAGTACCAATTTCACTGAAAGAGGCCGCAGGGATCGCGGCCCTGGAAAGCTCCTACTTTTCCTCTTACTTTCGCGCCAAGGTCGGAATCACTTTTACTGGATGGCTACGCCAAGTCCGAGTCAAAAAGGCGATGGAACTTATGAGAGCCAGGGATTTCTCAATAACAGAAGTCGCTTACGAAGTTGGCTTCGCAGACCTAACAATGTTTGGGCGTGCGTTCAAGAAGTACACACGGATGACACCCAGAGAGTTCAAAAAATCGATTCTACCCTGCTGATTGAGCAGCTTTAGGCGAACAGGAGAAGTCCCTTACCGCGTACCACAAATGAGGGCCGAGGTGAAAGACTGAATGCACTTGAAATCTAGAATCAGCAAACCCCTTGAACAGTGAGACACAATGTCAAGACTAAGTTTAACCAATAACATCATCGAAAGCGCCGTGATCACTGTCAACCAATGGGGATTTTCCTCGGCGAAAATTGAGAATCCTACTTCACTTGAGATCCGAACCCAAGGAATAATATGGAGAACATCGATAGGGAAATGAAAGGGCAAGAGCTTTTTGAAGGTCGATACCAGGTTCTGGAAGATTTAGGGCCAGACGAGATCGGATACACATATTTGGTTAAAGATCGGGAGTCGGGAGACCAACTCGCGCTTCGAGATCTTCTTCCCAGCATTGTTGCTGATTCTGCCCTGAGTCAAGAACTTGAGACAGAATTCAAGCTTGCCAAGAGTCTTCGCCATCCCAACATAGGTGCTCTGTATGAGTTTTCCTGGCTTGAGGGCAAGGGTGCCTTCATCGTCATGGAATATATTCAGGGAGAGCGCCTGCGTGATCTTCTTTTCAAACAGCCTGGTGGCCGGTGTGACAAACCCACCTTTCACAGCTGGGCATTTCAAATTTTGTCTGCTATCGAACATGCACACCAGGCGGGTGTGACTCATCGGGACCTAACACCTGACAACATCATGATCACCTCGAAAGGCTCGGTTAAGGTGATTGACTTTGGCATAGACGCCATCATCAGGGAAATGCACTTCAAGAACACCGGCAACCCCCCTTTTCTCTCGACCCACTACGTCCCCTCTGAGCCGCTTCCCGATCCTGTGTCCCACCTTTCCCCGATGATGGACATCTTCTCCATCGGGTGCGTTTTCTATGAAATGCTGGGGGGAAACCTGCCCTTTTACCGAGGAGACACCATTCTTGGGCGACGAGATGAACGGACTAACCCAATTAGTGGGGTTTCACAGCACTTGAACAATCTCATTCTTCGATGCATGAGTAA
>JAPUKI010000416.1 GCA_027295745.1 Acidobacteriota bacterium | reverse complement strand
AGTCGCGTGCCCAGTGACATAAGTCAGCACGGTCAGTGCCGAGGCAGCGATGATGACCAGTCCAGAGGCCAGGCCATCCAGACCGTCCGTGAGATTGACGGCGTTGCTGCTGCCGATGAGGACCAGGAGAGTAAAAAGGATCAGTGGGAGAAAGGTTGAGACGCCCAATATCTTCAGATCCATCTCCGGCGTAAAGGCCTTGAAAAAGGGCACGCTCAGCCAGCTGCTGTAAAGATCGTGACGATTGAGAGCGATGAGAGTACCCGCAATCCCCAGTGCGATCAGACTCTGCAGGACCAGCTTGTGTCGCACTCGCAGCCCCAAGGATCTTTTGTTGATCACCTTCAAATAGTCGTCAATGAAACCTACAGTGGCAAAGAGAACCAGCGAGGTCAGGGCCACCCAGATGTAGAGATTCGTCAGGTCCGCCCACAATATCGTGGGCAGGACGATACTGATGACAATGAGCACCCCCCCCATGGTGGGAGTTCCGACTTTGTCGTGATGATTCTTAGGGACCTCTTCTTGAATGTATTGCCCAATCTGAAATTGTTTCAGCCGGGCAATCAGCCATGGGCCCACCAGAAGACTGATCATCAGAGCCGTCAGGGAGGCGTAGGCGGTGCGGAAGGTGATATATCGCACCACATTGAGGATGGAATACTCGTCAAAAAAGGGATAGACAAGGTGGTAAATCAAGTTTTCCTTTTTTCCTTTATGACTAGAACAATTTGATCCATGCGGACTCTCCGCGAGCCCTTGACCAGAAGAAAGTCTCCGCGACCGAGCTCCTCCACCAGAAAGTCAGCCGCTTCCCGGGAACCTTCAAAGTGTGCGATCTTTTCAGGGGGAAAGCCCTTTTCCTGTGCTCCCTGCCCGATGTAGCGGGCATCCTTACCCACCGTTACCAGTAGATCGGCGTCACACTGCACGACTTGCTGACCCGCCTGGAGATGGAACTCAGGGCTGCGGGAACCCAGTTCCAGCATCTGTCCCAAGGCTAGAAGCTTGCGAGAAAAACCACTGAACTGACCGACAGTTTCCAACACGATCTTCAGAGCCTGAGGATTCGAATTGTATGAATCGTCCCAGAGCGTGATGGAACCTCCTTTCTCCTTCTCTCCCACTCGATGGACTCGTCCCCGCATGGAGGGCACCTTTAATCTTCCGATGCCGTCACAGATCTCGTCTGGGGAGAGGCCAAAGGTCACAGCCACAGCCACCGCTGCTGCAATGTTGTACAGAAAGTGCTTCCCCACGAAGGGAACCTTGGCAGTGAGGCGTTCCCCACGGGCATCGATCTCAAAGCTCATTTCGCCAAGGCCATCAAAGCGATAATCCAAAACCCGAATACCAGCCTGATTCTCCAGACTAAAAGAAACTTTTTCCCCACTGTAAGTTGCAGCCAGACGAGAAAGCCGGGGGTCATCGGCATTAAAAAACAACTTGCCCCGCTGGGGAAGCTCCTCCAGGATCTCCCCTTTTGCAGCAGCGATCTCATCCAGATCGGAGAAAAACTCCAAGTGGACAGCTGCCACATTGGTCAACAAGGCCGAGTCTGGTCTGCAAATTTTCATCAGGGCTCGGAGCTCTCCAGGATGATTCATCCCCAATTCCACGAATGCTAACTGGTGTTCCTCCGCCAGCTGTAAGAGAGAAAGCGGGACACCTATCTGGTTATTGAGGTTGCGAGGAGATTGAACCACGTTGAACCTCTGGCTTAAGAGGGTGGCCACAAACTCTCGGGTGGTGGTTTTCCCTATGCTTCCGGAGATGGCAACCAGTGTTTTCCCCCACCTCTTGCGGACATGGTAAGCCAAGGTCTGGAGAGCAGCTTCAGTCTGATCCACCTGAAGAAAGACTCGATCCTTCCAATGGGAGAAATCGACGGAACTCTCTGAGAAGATGATGGTGGAAGCACCTTTCTGGAGAGCTTCCTCGACAAAGTCATGCCCGTTAAACCGCTCTCCTTTAACGGCGATAAAGCATTCACCGACTCGAATGGTGCGGCTGTCTATGGAGACGGAAGGAAAGGAGGATGGGGTATCGGAGACAGTGCACCCCTTGGGGCGAGCTTTCAGCACCTCAGCAACTTCACCAACAGACAGTTCGATCAATGGATCTCCTTGATCACTTCTCGATCATCAAAGCGGATCTCTTCACCTTGAATTTCCTGATAGGGCTCATGCCCCCTTCCAGCTACCAAAACCAGGTCTCCTCTTCGGGCCAGTTTGAGAGCCCTGGTGATCGCTTCACGACGATCCACGATCACTTCGAAGTGGCTTGCTTCAGCCGGTATTCCGGCTCGGATTTCCGCCACAATCTGCTCAGGATCTTCATATCTCGGATTGTCCGAAGTGATAAGAGCCAGATCGGAGTGGCGGACTGCGATGGCCCCCATCAAGGCACGCTTGGTCCGATCCCGATCTCCACCACAGCCGAAAACACACAGAAGGCGTCCTTTGCTGACCCGGCGGCACAGCATCAAGACGTTTTCCAGGGCATGGGGAGTGTGGGCATAGTCCACAATGACGGTGAAAGGCCGCCCAATTTCAACCTTTTCGAAACGCCCAGGAACCCGCTCCAATCGTGCCACACCCTTGCAAATTTGCTCGTCAGCCACTCCTAAGAGACTGGCAGCAGTAGCCGCCGACATGATGTTGTACAGATTGTGTTCTCCTGCCAACGGGCTGCTCAGGGAGAGTCGCCGATCGAAGAACTGGAGATCGACTTCAGTTCTCTCCAGGGAAATCTTGTGGTCCACTGGATAGACATCGCTGTCTTCAGAAAATCCGAAGGTCACTGACTGGGTACCCGGCAAGAGCTGGATGCGGGCCGTGAAAGGATCATCGGCGTTCAGCACGGCATACTTGATACCAGGATTATAGTCAGTTTGAAAGAGCAGGCACTTGACCTGAAAGTACTGCTCCAGGCTGCCATGAAAGTCCAGGTGGTCATGGCTCAGGTTAGTGAAGAGCGCTACCGGGAAACGGCACTGATAGACGCGGTGGAAAAAGAGGGCGTGAGAGGAAACCTCCAGGGCGCCCGCAGTACACCCGGATTCGACAGCCTGGGCCAGGGTCTCTTGGATATCGACGGCTTCGGGAGTGGTCCGCTTCGATTCCACCTGCCGTTTCCCTACTTTGGTTTTCACGGTTCCCATTAACAGCGCGGGCCCCTGTTGTTCCAAGATGGAGTGAACAAGAAAGGCTGTGGTTGTCTTTCCGTTGGTTCCCGTGATCCCCACTAGTTGGAGCCGTCGCGAGGGCTGCTGGTAGAATCGGTCTGCCAGCGATGCCATAAAGGGCCTGACGGCCTCCACTCGAATCCAAGGAACAGTCGGCACACCAGCAGGTGCTTCACGTTGTGAGGCCACAGCAACAGCACCCCTTCGAAGGGCCTCATCAATGTAGAGGTGGCCGTCAGTCCTGGCCCCCTCAACGGCAAAAAAAAGTGAACCTTCTTTCACCCGGCGTGAATCGTATTCCAGTGACCGGATTTCGGGATTCATTTCTTTAACGGGCTCTCGGAGCGACTGGACGGTCAGCCTGGAGAGCAACTCTTGAAGACGCATCATGTCCGTTATTGGAAAAAAAGACTTCACAGACCATTCCTTGAGAGACTTGGCTTCCCGCCGGCGGGCGCTGGCCGATGGCTGTCCCGGCGCCGGAGACCTTCAGTCGCAGGCCGAGACCAGCACATCGCCGGACAACTTCCCTCAAGCTCAGCCCCGAAAAGTCGGGCAGCTGAAAGGGGCTCAATTCCACTGTGATTGTGTTGGGCAGTTTTTGATTCGAAGACTCTTCCTGAATGAGTGTTAAAACCGTCTCCTCCAGCTGCTCCGGCGGAATTTGTTCCTCTTCTACTGAGACACCTGGTGAGGCAGCAAGTTCCCTCGACACCGTCTGGGGAGGTATGTTGTCGATTCGAAGAGCCTGATCTCGGGGGACTCGAAGGTGAATGAGAGACCGTTCCGCGATTTGCTTGAAGGCAGGTGCGGCCAGCTGTCCCCCATGGTATTGTCCTTTGGGCTCGTTAATGACGACGATAATCGCAAGCACAGGATCCTGCAGAGGCGCAAATCCAACATAAGAAGCAATAAAGAGAGTGTCGGAATACTTTCCATCCACGAATTTCTGAGCGGTTCCAGTCTTCCCTCCGGAAGAGTATCCGTCCAGTTGAGCGTTCCTGCCAGTCCCATCCGTAACTGCCAGGGAAAGAGCTTCTTTCATCTGAAGAGTGGTTTCAGGCCGGAGGATCTGCTTTCTAGAGGTCTGGGGCTCGTAGAAAACGTCTCCTTCAGGTGTCAAGATGTGCCGGACCACTCTAGGAGTGACCAGGTATCCTCCATTTGCGATGGCAGAGGCTGCTGTCAACATTTGAAGGGGCGTCACACCCACCTCCTGCCCCAGAGCGAGCGCTCCGATGGAAATCCTGGACCACTCAGAGGGAGGCCGCAGCAATCCGACCTGCTCTCCCGGGAGGTCGATCCCGGTCTTCTGACCGAAACCAAAATTCCTGATGTACTGGTAAAGCTTCTCCTCCCCCAAACGCAGGCTCAGCTTGATTGTTCCGATGTTACTCGAATTGGCCAGTACTTCATTAAAGGAAAGCAGGCCGAAACTCTGATTGGCTTCACGGTAGGTTCTTCCGGCAAGTCTGAGCGTTTCGACATGGCAGTCGATTAACTCAGAAGGCTCGACCAAACCCTCATTGAGAACTGCGGCAAAAGTCACCAGTTTGAAAGTGGAGCCAGGTTCGTAGATATCCAAAATGGCACGGTTGCGACGGTCCTCCGCCTCAGAATCGGAGTAAAGATTCGGGTCAAAGGAAGGTAAGGAGGCCATGGCCAAGATCTCGCCCGTATTCGGGTCCATGACAATGGCAGTTCCACTCACTGCCTGGCTGGAACGAAAGGTATCCTCCAAGACTTGTTGAGCAATGTACTGAATCGGCCTGTCAATACTCAAAACAATAGTGTTTCCGTCAGACTTCTCCGGTCGGGCATCGCTGGCATCGCTGGCATAGCTGTTCCGTCTGGCGTCGAAGTGCAGATCAACTCTGGTGTTCTTTCCCTTTATGGAATCGTTGTAAAGATACTCGAGACCGGCCAGACCTTCGCTATCCAGACCGGCGAAGCCGAGCACATGGGCAGCCAACTCGCGGCCAGGGTAAATCCGCTTGGTCTCCTCTTGAAAGTACACGCCCGGCAGGTTCAGTTCTCGGATCTGATCGGCCTGGCGCGGCGGGATTTTTCGGGCTAGATAGACAAAAGGGCGATCACCGATGAGCAGTTCAAAAAGTTCTTCTTCCTGTTTTCCGAGAACCGAAGCAAGAGCTCTGGCAGTGCGGAGGGGTTCGCGGACTTCCTTGGGGTGTGCAAAGACTGAGTCAATCTTGACACTGATGGCCAGTTCGTCGAGATGGCGATCCAGGATGTCGCCCCTCTTGGGACTGAGCTCGATATACCCTAACTGCTGCTGTTCGGCCTTTAAACGATATTCCTCACTCTTGAAGATCTGAAGATCAACCAGACGACCGACCAGAGTGAGACTCCACACCCCCAGGAGCAGGTAGAGGCCGAGCACACGATACAGGAGGGCAATTCGGGGTTTGTTCCATTTATCCAAAGGCTTCATTCACGCAAGATTTCTGTCTGAAGGGTCGACTGAGCCACCACATTACTGGTGGGTTTGACAGTCGCAATATCAGAATCGAGAATTCTGACCTCAGCGCGGTTCGAGGTGACCAGACCCAGTTTGCTGGCTTCCTGGTCGATGCTCTCCGGATTGATGAGAGAGGAGTGTTCAGCTCGAAGGGCGGCGTTGATCTCTCGCAATTCATTGCTCTCTCTTCTGAGGTGTTCCATCTGGTAATGGATAGTGAGGATTTCATTGCGGGACCAGGCGTAGGCCAATACGAAACAAACAAGAAGTGCAACCACGCTGATCCAACGGGCAATCTCAGAAAAGGTGGCCCGGTCATCAGCTCCCATCAGACGGTTGTTCAAATCTTGGTAGTGAAAATCAAGCATTTTCATGCTCCTGGTGTCTTGCTCCTCATCTATTCATCAACTGTCTGTTGTCAGCTGTCAGCTGTCTGTTGTCTGTTGTCTGTTGTCAGTTGTCAGTTGTCAGTTGTCAGCGTTCCCTCACTTCAGTAGAAGCTTGGCAATGGTGATCAGCTGGATGTTTGAGGTCCCCTCGTAAATTTTTCCGACCTTGGCGTCACGAAAATATTTTTCGACAGGATACTCC
>JAPUKI010000415.1 GCA_027295745.1 Acidobacteriota bacterium | reverse complement strand
AGCTCCAAGACGTCTTCACTTTGAGGCGGAGTAGTTGCTTAGAGAGCGTTTCCCCGCTTTTGTTTTTCTTCATTCTTCTAGGTCCTGATTTACCTAAAGACTCTAGTCTCAGCCGATCCCACGTTTTATGGCATAGCGGATCAATGCGGCATTTGAGGAGAGTTTCAAGGCGGACATCATGCGGTACTTGTGAAAGGCCACGGTTCTTGGGGTGATCTTCAAGATGGTCGCAACTTCTCTCATGGTGTTTCCTTGGACCAGGAAGGCCAGCACCTCCTGCTGGCGCTCCGTCAGTGTACGTCGTTTCATCGATTTCTCCAGCTTAGTATATGGGGCGCTTTCTGAAGCCCTCTACACGGCGGGCAGACTGCCCCAGATCTTCTCCAGATCGGGTGGAGTCCACCAGCGCTCGATTCCCAGATCCTCAACAATGATCTTAGCGGCATTGTATCCCGGAGCTCCCGTGATGTTCCCACCTGGGTGGCAGCAGGAACCGGCCAGATAGAGGCCTTCGATGGGCGTGCGATACTGGGAACATTCAGGAAAGGGCCGCTTGTCCAAGAATTGATCGGCGCCCAATTCCCCACACATCCAATCTCCTCCCCTCATATTGGGAAAGTGACGCTCAATGTCGAGGGGACTCAATCCAAACTGGTTGACGATGGTTTCCTTCTTGATATTGGGTGCAAACTCCCCGATCAGTTCGACTTCCTTCTGGCAGAACTCATCCAGAATGTCGTCCCAATGTTCGGGTCCTCCCTCCTTGAGGTTATAGGGAGCAACCTGCCAGAACCAGGCCACGTGCTTTCCTGGCGGAGCCTGGGTAGGGTCAAAAACAGAGGGAACCCCTCCGATGAGCTGCAATCGAGAAGGAATCCGGCCCGCTCTACAGTCTTTTTCCAGGGAATAAATGTCCTCAGGAGTCTCTACTCCCATGACGATCAGCCAGCCCTTCATGACCTCCGGCTCCCATTCCGCGGCAGCCCACATGGGCCTCTCGTGTAAGGCCAGATGGACCGTGAAGACAGGAGTAACGGGAGAATACTTGAAGTTCTCGGCTCGATCTTTCAGCTTGGGATCGATCTTGTCCCCATCCATCAGCTCCAGGAAAGTCTGTTGGGGATTGAGAGTGGTAGCGACAAACTGACGCGCTTTCAAAACACGCCCATCTCGGAGCTTTACTCCGGCGGCACGGCCATTCTCCAGGATAATCTCAACGGCCGTCTTGCCGTCATAGACATCTCCTCCATAGGTCACCACCATCTTGTGCAGCACATGACCGAGGCGGTGGGAGGTGCCTTTGGACAGGGTGGAGTTGATTCCGCCTGCACAGGCTACGGGGACGATGTAACCCTGGCCGGGAGCGGCCAGTTCGTTCCCGCGCAGCAGGAAGAGATAACTGACCATGGCCTGAACACGCTCGTTCTCGAAAACTTCCTGGACCACATCGTTGATGCAGCGGTCCGCGAATTCATAGTAGGCCTTCCCAATCTCGCTCTTTTCCAACAGTTCCCTCTTTTTCTCAGCAGGCATGGGAGGAGAATAGGTCTCCGGGCCGATGATGTTCTTTACAACCGGAGCAAAGCGATGGTGAAAATCACGGAAGGTCTTGGCGTCTTTTTCACTGAAACGAGCGATGCTGGCACACGTCTGCTCCACGTCGTCGTTGTGCCAAATCAGGGCTTTCTTGTCCCGGAACAACATGGCGACCGCCACTTCGGGTCGGATGTACTCCTGGCCGAAGCGGGCTAGCTCTAGGTCTTTGTACCAGGGTAAAGCAGGCACGTTACGGTGGTTGACGGAATGGATGTTATGCCAGTAGCCGCTGCGGGCACCTTCGTGGGCATCCAGACCCCCTCCGATCTCCAGGTGGCGCTCCACCACCGCTACCGACAATCCAGCTCTGCAGAGATACCCTTGGAGGATCAGGCCGTTGTGGCCACCTCCGACGATCACTCCGTCGTATTCCGTAGTCATCTTGCCCTCCGGCTTCATGCCCCTGTATCAGTAAAACAGAGGTCCTTCGCGTGACGACTACGCCTAGTTCTCCCTAACGAGTCTCTGTAACCCTGAAGCCTCGGTCCGAAAGTACAAGCCATCACCTCGGTCCACTTCGTAGGTGATCTTGTAGTAGCCGGACTCCTGGCCGTCGAAAACTGCATCACAGATGTCCCCCTCTTCACCCGTATAGATGAATCGCACGGGATCCCCCAGGTTGATTTTATCGGCTGAGAAGGGTAACGAGGTATAGGCCTCCGGGTAGTCCTTCAGACTCACCCTGATCTCTACCTCTTTGCCCAAATCCAAAATGTTTTTCAGGCCGTTCTGGTTGACCCAATTTCGGGCACGGGATATGGACTGCTCCATTGCATCTTCTTTAGTATTAAATGTATTGCGAGCAGGGAAAGGAATGACCACAATTTTCTGCCGCGCCTTATAGGTCAGTTCATAAGAATCGTTCCAAATCTCTTCATCTTCATATCCGCGGAAGTCCCAGACCCAGCCCCTGAGCCATTTTGAAAACAGTTCCGATACCAAAGTAAAAGGCCGTTTACTCATAGGCTACCCATCCCTAAGATCGATTGATGCTTGGGTGAGACGAAGACGCTCACGTTTTCTTCCTTTCCCCGTTCCCAAGCGACTCCCAATGGTCGCGTGCCTCGGGAGGGTTCCACCAGGGGTCCATGCCCAGGTCCCGACACACTACGCCGGCGGCATTGTATCCGGGGGCACCGGTGATGTTCCCACCGGGATGGCAGGAGGCCCCGCACAAATACAGACCTTTGACCGGAGTGCGATACTGGCTACATTCAGGGAAGGGCCGCTTGTCGAGGATCTGATTTTCATTGAGTTCCCCGACCTGAATGTCTCCGCCCACCATGTTGGGAAGATGGCGCTCAATGTCGATGGGAGTCTGCCCGAACTGCTCGACAATGTTGTCCGGGGTGAGGTTTTCAGCATAGTGGGACAGATGTTGTACGCACCGCTCCGTGAAGTCCTCGCGGATCTCGTCCCAGCGGTCAGGGCCACCTTCCTCCTCGGACAGGTTGCCCGGTGCGATTTGCCACCAGAAGGCGGTGCATTTTCCTGGTGGAGCCTGGGTGGGATCGTGCTGGGCGGGTTGGGCTCCCAACAGCTGGAACGATCTGGGCAAGCGCTTGGCGGCACAATCCTCGTACAGGTTGTCAATGTCCTTAATCCCATCCAGCCCTGCAATGAGATACCAGGCGTCGTTCACATCGGGATCATACTTTGCTGCCTTCCAGTAGAGCCGCTGGTTCAGGGACAGGAGACAAGTGAACAAGGGGGTAGTATCGGAGTATTTAAAATTCTTCACCTTCTGGGCAAACTCCCCTTCTAAATTCTCCTCTCCCACCATGTCCAGGAAAGTTTGGGTCGGGTTCAGACTGCTCACCACGAATTTTTTGGCTTTAAACACCCTTCCATCTCTCAGAATCACACCCGCGGCCCGGCCATCCTCCATCAGGATCTCCTTGACCGCCGAACCGTCGATGAGGTCCGCTCCGCTCAAGGTGATCATCTTATGGAGAGAGTGTCCCAGCTTGTGGGTGCTCCCTTTGGACATCTGGGTGTTCACGCCAGCAGCGATGGCAGCTGGAACGATAAATCCCAAGCCCGGCGAGTCGGTTTCGAAACCTCGGATGACGGATAGAAAACAGATCATTCCCCGGACCACGTCATTCTCAAAGATCTTACAGACGGCGTCATTGATGGACAGAGACTGCCATTCAAGATACTGTCTGCCCGCCTCGCTCTTCTCCAGGATGGCTTTTTTCTCCTCAAATGGAACCGGTGGTGAGTACTGCTCTTTGGCGAAGACATCCTCCGCCAGTCCAGCGTATTTCTTATTCGTTTCCAGGAAGGCTTTCTCGTCTTTTTTGCTGAATCGGCCTATGGAGGCAGCCGTTCTCTCGGGTTCATTGGCATACCAC
>JAPUKI010000414.1 GCA_027295745.1 Acidobacteriota bacterium | reverse complement strand
CCTGCCTGGGCAGGGGAGATGACGGCTTGGTCTTCGATGAAATCAGCCAGGTGGCTGTTTGCCTCTTCTCCCATGGGAGTCTCCAGGGAGATGGGTTCCTGGGTGAGCTTGAGAGTCTCCCTGACTTTGCTGACGGAGAGGTCTATTTTGTGAGCCATCTCTTCGGCAGTGGGCTCTCGACCGAATTCCTGGATAAAAGAGCGTGAAGCCTGGATCAGCTTGTTAATCAATTCAATCATGTGAACGGGAATACGGATGGTGCGGGCCTGCTCAGCAATGGCCCGAGTGATAGCCCGTCGAATCCACCAGTGAGCATAAGTGGAAAACTTGTAGCCCCGCCGGTACTGGAATTTGTCTACAGCCTTCATCAGACCGATATTCCCTTCTTGAATCAGGTCCAGAAGTTGCAAGCCTCGGTTGGTATATTTCTTGGCGATGGAGACCACCAGGCGCAAATTGGCTTCCACCAGTTCTTTCTTGGCCCTCTCCATCTGCCCTTTCCCTTGCCGGATTGTGGCCAGAGTCCGTTCCAGTTCGGAAGGACTGGGGAAGCCCTCGTCTTGAGTCTCCTGGTGCTTCAGTGCATGTTTGATGGCATCGGCCAGTTGTTCTTGTGTTGCCGCCTGGAGATCGAGATCTCTGATCTGGTGGGCAGTCGAAAGGCGATAACGAGCCAGCTTCCAGAGTAGTTTCTTCTGCTGGCTGCTGTTGGGCTTGGCACGGCGCAGCTGACCTCGAACTCGAGAAGCCTTCGCCTCGAGTTGGGCGATTCCATCAATGCGTTGTAGGGTCTCTTGGAGGCGAGTTTCCAGAATCTCCTCCGTCAGCTCTGCGTCATTGAAATGAATCAGTTTTTTGACTTGCAGCTCGCCCTTTCTCAGCTGCTCACCAAAACGAAGCAACTCCCCCACCACCAGAGCAGATCGAGATAAGGCTTTCAGTACGGTCTCCTGTCCCTTCTCAATCCGCTTTGCAATCCGGACTTCTCCTTCTCGACTCAAGAGGGACACCGTGCCCATCTCTCGTAAATACATTCGGACCGGGTCCTTGCTTTCTTTCTGGCTCTCAGCCGAGCCAGTGAAAGCGTCCCCATTCTGTAAGGAGTGAGTGTCCTGGGGAAGGTCCTCGTTGACTTTGGCGCAGGACAGATCTCCCTTTTCTTTGTCAGAATTCATCAATTTCTCGAACCACAGGCCCTTCGTGACCAATTTAGTAATTTCGTTGACAAACTCAACTGAGCAGGCAATTTCCATTCCACAGTGTGACGGATCCAGGGGTGCATTTGCCCAATGCCTGTAGTTGCAGGGATTACCACTGATTGATAGGTATCCGGGGAGGATCGATTCTTCCCAGCTATGTCAACCGGAGTTTACGAATCGCTCTTGGCGAGAGAATAAGAAGACTCATCTCGTCAGAGTGATGGGTGGGGTTGGGAAGTTGTCAACAAGCCTTGACATGGCAAGTGGGACAGCAGGAAGGCACGAGCGCGCGAAGCGCGCAAGCTTTACTCGAAGAGGAGAGGTTCCATCAGTTTTTCAGGATCCGAAATCAGAAAATAACCTTTCTCGACGCTGAGGACTTTGTCAGCCTGGAGTTGTCCCAGCACTCTGGTTGCAGTTTCGCGGGAGATTCCCGCCAGCTCGGCTAACTCTCGGTGGGTGAGGTGCAAGTTAATCCTCATTCCATGCTCGGTCCTTATGCCGCGGTTTTGGCACAAATGATAGAGCGCGCCACGAACTCTGGCATCCGCATGGTGGAAAGCGAGAACTGAGATTTGGGCCCAAGCATCGCGACAGCGTTTGCACAGCATCCTCAAGAAAACACTATTGACTTTGGGGTTCTGGAGCAAGACGGTAAAGTCGTGACGAGTGATGACCAGGATCGTAGTTGGGACAACGGCTGTCACGTTGGCAGGAGTGGTTCCTCCATCGATGAGAGACATTTCCCCAAAGTACTCTCCGACTTTGTGGAAGGTCAGAATGGCTTCTCTCCCGTTTGGTAGGGCTCTGGAAACCTTCACACGCCCTTTTTTGATGACATACATGTACTTGCCTGTGTCTTCTTCCAGGAAGATAACCTCATTCCTTTTGTAATGACGCTCCTTGAACATCTGTGCCACTGATTCCAATTCTGCTTCGCCCAGATCTTCGAAAATAGCGACCTCTCTGAGGAAGTCCTGGTTCTCTTTCATATTTTTCCTAACAAGGTGAGAATTTTTTCAAGGCTCTGCAGCTGATAACGTTCAACCAACTCCTCAAGGAGGTCTGGCACTGTTTCCAGATCCTGCAGATGAGATTGAACTTGGTCGATCAGAGGTTCACTTCGAAAGACTAGGTTATCACAATGGAGTGCGTGTCTGGCCCCTACTCTGGCCAAATGGTGCCCCAGAGTGCGGGCCGCCGGGTAAAAGAAGAAGATGTTTGGACCTGGCAGAGGTATCAGGGGTATCCCCACTACTATGGCCAAAATAGCGTCAATTCCGACCCAACGGCTGTGTTTACTGTAGCAAGATTTGAGGAAAGCACGGAGCCTGTCTTTTGCCTCCGCCGAATTGATGCTGGAAGGATGGTAGACCTGAATATCAGTGGCATGTCGCAGCTGGGAGCAAAGTCTTTCGTGGTAGTCCACACGGTCCATGAGCCTCCCATAAGTCTGGTACACTCCTTTTTTGATTCGGCT